>NZ_JBRILT010000002.1:0-237833 GCF_052977065.1 Shewanella sp. 125m-1 | reverse complement strand
CATCTTTGTAGGTTGGGCTTTAGCCCATCACAAACAAACCAATATATAAATAGACGGCATAAATACCGACCTACAAAATATAGACATCAACTTGAAATACTGCCTTCCTACATCTTTGTAGGTTGGGCTTTAGCCCATCACAAACAAACCAATATATAAATAGACGGCATAAATACCGACCTACAAATAAATTGAATTCCAAAAAGGATAGTCTCCAATACGATTAACCAATCCCTTTCTTAGTGGATTCGTAACTATGTATCTGCTTATATTTTCTCTATCTTCATCAAGACGTAAGGCACGGTCATAAAATGATGGTTGCCATAATGCTCCTGAACGGTTTAGCTTTCTATTGATAACAAAGCTACTAGCGCCTTTTAACGTTCCCACGACTTTTGATAACTCAGCTCCCTTTTCCAATCGTAACAATCCATGAAAATGATCTGGCATTAATACCCAAGTTAACCAAGAACAGTTATATTGCAGCTCATTTTTAGCAATTCCTATGCAAAATAGTTGGGACACATAAAAGTCTATGAAATGATCTAAATTATTTTCGGTATTAAAAGTTATAAAGTACTCACCGCCTTCTTGCGAAAACCGGCCTACTCGTAAGTCACTCCATGACATCATCATCTCCCTTTGTAAAAACTGGCGGCATAAATACCGACCTACAAAATATAGCCATCTGCTTGAAGTACTGCCAACCTACATCTTTGTAGGTTGGGCTTTAGCCCATCAAAACCGCACCAATGCATAGAAAGACGGCATGAATACCGACCTACAAAATATAAATATCAGCTTGAAGTACTGCACTCATGCACTTTTGTAGGTTGGGCTTTAGCCCATCAAAAAAAACTTCACATAGCTGACGGCATAAATGCCGACCTACATAGACAACGCCGCTTTATCCATAAGTGAGCCTGCGAACGTTCCGTATACCGTAAGGCCATAGGCCGTTCCGATTTCCCGACTCAGCTTATCCGTCTTTGCTTTTACCTAGAACCTAGAAGTGAGCTTGCGAACGCCCTAGAAGCGCAGTGTCCTTCTTAGCTTTTTTTCCATACTGACTTGCAAAATGCGAATGAATTACCGCCACCTGAATCTGTAAAAATAAGCCTAGAACTCACGGTGAAAAATATTACAGAAAAATCATCAAGTTAAATAAGAAAAAGAAAAAACAAATAGATTGGCATGAACCCTGTATTAGCTAATGAAGAGCCATACAAGAGCTATATCCCATGAATAAGAAATGAGGGATACAAGCTCGAAAATATGTTCGACTGTGAGATATCTAACAGGTGCTGATATGCAAAACGAATCGACATGTAACAACTTTCTATCGACACTTTCAAGTGGCGCAATGGCCAAAGGGCTATTCTGGTTGGGTTCTGCTCAAGTGCTTGGCCGTATTGTGCGCTTAGGTTCCAGCATTATCATCGCTCGACTATTTACTCCGGAAATATTTGGCCAAGTAGCCATCATACTGACCAGCTTTGAGATCATCTGTACGCCTACACGTCGTATATCTTCTGCCGCATTAATCAAAATGGATGATAACCAACTAATACAATCTTTATCTGCGGCTGATCAGGTGAACTGGTTAGCCGCTATAACCGCCTTCGTTGCCATGAGCTTACTCAGCTGGCCGCTTGCTATCTACTACGATGACATGCAGCTAATTTTACCTATGATACTCATGGCAACAAGCTATTTACTCCTACCATTTGGCATGCTTTACGCTGCTATAAACCTGCGAGCAAATCGCATGCGTGTGGTCGGTCGAGCCGTGCTCTGGCAAACAGCGTTCGATGCCATATTAACCGCAACACTGGCTTTGCTCGGCTTAGGTATTTGGGCCATTATTTTGCCCAAAATTATTGTGGTATTTATTTGGATTGGGATTCATAGATACCACAACCCCTTACCTAAGCCTTTATCAAATCACACTACAGCTTTTAGTAAAGCAACGCTCAACCAAGTAAAACCTTTCAGCCTACTTTCATCTAATGCAAAAAGCTTACTCAAATTTGGTATACAGGTTGGGCTTGGCGACTTAGCCATCGCACTGAGACAAAATATTGATTATATATTGATAGGCTATTTTCTTGGTCTAGAAGCCTTAGGCATCTACTTTTTTGCATTTAATGCCAGCCTAGGGATCAGCTTAGGTTTAGTGCAAAGCTATGGCACAGCGCTTTACTCTCACCTTTGTCTCAAAAAGTCCGAATCGAAACCACTACAAGCGGCTCATCAATTTGACCATGAACTAAGCCATGAACCAATTACCAAACTAAGCCATGAGGCAAGCCCCGAAGCAATTACCAAACTAAGCCATGAGGCAAGCCCCGAAGCAATTGCCAAACTAAGCCATGAGGCAAGCCCCGAAGCAACTGCCAAACTAAGCCATGAGGCAAGCCCCGAAGCAATTGCCAAACTAAGCCATGAACTAAGCCAGGAACAAAAATATTTTCAGTCTTTAAAGTTCATTATGTTACTGACAGTGCCACTTGTGAGCCTACAAACACTCCTTGCCCCAATGTACCTTCCTTTGGTTTACGGACAGAAGTGGATAGATGTCGGTGCGCTGCCAATATTTATTCTGCTGTGCTTAAGTGGTTTAGTTCGTCCACTTGGAGAAGCAGCCAGTCAATACCTTATTAGTATGGGTAGAAGCCAACTTAACCTGCTTTGCAACAGCGCTTTTACTCTTACTCTTGCTATCACGATTGGGTTTTCAAGCTACTGGGGGCTTCAAGCAGTTGCACTTGCAATCTTAATACTGCACGTCATTGCCATGCCAAGCTTTACCCTTTACCTAAAACTCAGCTCAAACGTTCAACGGGCCAAAGCCAAACACTTGCCCTCACCACTTAGAGGTTCACTATGACTGTTAACTCTTACCCCAAAAAACCAACTGCCGTAAAAGTATCCGTAGTTATGCCTGTCTATAATGTTGAGGCGTTTGTAGAGGATGCGATCAATTCAGTTCTTAGCCAGACCTTTGAAAATTTTGAACTAATCCTCGTCAATGATTGCTCTAGTGATTCAAGCTTACAAATCTGTCAGCAATTTAAAGAGGCTCGTATTCGGATTATTAATCACGAGTCCAACCTAGGTTTAGCGGCCGCTCGAAATACAGGTATTCGCCACGCAATAGGTCAATACGTAGCCTTTCTTGATTCAGACGACATGTGGCACAGCGAAAAACTGCAGCAACATATTAACCACCTCGAAAATAACCCTGAAGTTGGTATCAGCTTCTCAAGGTCGCTATTCATCAGCTCTGAAGGCCAAAGAATGAATATCTACCAGATGCCGCAACTCACTAATATCAGCGCGCAAGATCTACTCTGCCGTAACCCTGTCGGTAATGGTTCGGCCCCAGTGATCCGTCACGAAACCCTCAGCGATATTCGCTATCAATCACTGAGTAAACATGTTCCCCATAGCTGTTATTTCGACGAAAATCTTCGTCAATCAGAAGATATCGAATGCTGGTTAAGGATCGTAACCACCACCCACTGGAAAATGGAGGGGCTGCCAGCACCTCTAACCTTTTATCGTTTAAACCCCCAGGGCTTATCCGCTGATTTGAACAAGCAATATGCCTCTTGGGAAACCATGATAAATAAAGCTACAGGCTATGCGCCTGAGCTAATTTTTCAGTATGAAGCTAAGGCTAGAGCCTATCAATTGAGATATATTGCAAGGCAAGCCATCCGTAACAGAAACGGCAAAGAGGCCGTTAAGCGCCTACATCAGGCCATTAATATCGCACCCAGTATTATTGGTGCAGAAACCAGCCGAACTTTAGCGACCTTAGCCGCGGCTTACTTATTGAAATACCTACCACAGGCTGTTTATAACCGCTGTGAGAAACAAGCCCTATCCATACTCAGTTACATTCACAGGGTAAAAATCCATCAAGATGGTGTTAAGCCTGCATTGTTAAAACCCTAGCCAATTAATCCATTCGCAACCTGCCATGCAAGTTGCGAATGCTTAGCTCAACATAGCCACCTAAAAACAAAAACAATACCAAACCAATGATTTTCAACGAATTTAAATTTGGCACTGTATATGCAAACTAACGATTAACTACATAAAAAAATATATAAAAATTAAGCCCAACTATTGGTAAGGACTCAACAATGAAAAAGACTAAACATAAAATAGAGTCTGCTGAAAAATCAACTTTAGAAGGTCACTCCTGCTTCAGTATTCGTTGCTTTGACCTTTGTGCAGCGCTATTGATGCTGCTACTGACCAGCCCATTAATCTTGTTTGGATTTGTAAGAAGCCTTACCGACAGAAACACTAGAAATACAACCATAGAAACCCTCTATATTGAAGCGGCTCAAATCCAGGAGCTTGACTTTAATACGACTAATGTTGCGCTAATAGGTTTGAAGCAATTTTCATACTCAGGTTGGTGCACAAAACTGCCGATGCTCATTAACCTACTTAAGGGTGATATCACAATTTTAGGCACTCAATCGGTATTTGCATTTACAGCACCGAGTGAATTAAACAAAGTCGACACTGACAATACTGAACCCAAAAATGCAGCACGTAGCAAACCAAGCGCAACGTCTAAAAATAAAGGCACAGCAAACAACTCGTCAGTAAAGCCGTCAAATACGCGCTTTTACATCAAACCAGGGCTCACCTCATTTGAACAGATGAATGCAGCGACCGGCCTTTGCTTTGAATGTGCATCAACGTCACTCAACAAGGCTCACCAAAATTTAGCCCATTATCTGTTAGCACTCTTTAGAGCGCTTATCATCGCCACGCTCACTCGCGCAGTGTTTAACAAACCCACGAGCCACGACACTAAGATCACTGTTTTTGGCATACACCTAAATAACTGGACCATGAGCCAATTATTAAATGAGGTTCTACAGCAATGTAAAGCCCCTTCAAAGCCCATGCAGCAATTTAGTTTCGTCAATACAGACTGCCTTAATCGCAGCACTCAAAACGAGGCTTATCGCCAATGCTTACAACAAAGTGATTTGATTTTTGCCGATGGCATAGGTGTACGCCTAGCCTGCCTCAGCAAAGCTAAAGCACTAAAAGATAATCTAAATGGCACTGATATGTTTCCGCGCCTATGTGAGCTCGCCTCAAACAATCACTTATCGATTTTTATGTTAGGTGGGCGCGCTGGTATTGCAGAGCAAGCCGCTCACAATATGCAAGCGCAATATAAAAACCTTAAAATTGCAGGCTACCATCATGGCTACTTTGACTGCGACTCAAATAGCCCACAGAGCCTGGGTATTGTAGAGACAATTAACCAAACTAAAGCCGATATACTGTTAGTTGCCATGGGCGCACCACAACAAGAACTGTGGCTAGCGGCGAATAGAGCCAAGCTCAATTGCGCTGTAGGAATAGGAGTGGGTGGGCTTTTTGATTTTTACGCTAATCGAATTAAGCGTGCCCCTCTCTGGTTAAGACAAATAGGGTTTGAATGGAGTTACCGTTTACTGCAAGAGCCCAAAAGAATGTGGAAACGCTACATTCTTGGTAACCCAAGCTTTCTATATCGCGTTTGGCATGAAAATAATCAACTAAAAAAGCTACGCATCCATAAGGAAAGTGTTGATGCCAAAACTGCAACACCACTAACCAGGAGCCAACTCAAAACTAAGCTTCACAATGCAACAAGAAAAAACCAGGCGATGCCACAGTTTGATTTAAAACAAGCCAATACTCGCCGCGCCATTTTCAACATGCACCAACGTATTAACTGCGCCTGCAAGCGTTCGCTTGATGTATTTATATCATCAAGCCTACTCATACTGCTGTCACCTTTTTTACTCTTCACTATCGTGCTGATTAGACTTGAATCCAGAGGCGGCGCGCTATACAGCCAAACACGAGCAGGCCGTAATAACAGTCCATTTATTATGTGGAAGTTTCGATCCATGTATCAAGATGCCGAGCAGAGACAGGCATCACTCACCACCGCAAATGAAATGAATGGCGGAGTGATCTTCAAAATGAAAAAAGACCCTAGGATCACTAAAGTAGGTTACTTCATCCGTAAAGCTTCTATCGATGAGCTACCTCAGTTATGGAATGTGCTCAAAGGGGATATGTCGTTAGTCGGGCCACGCCCGCCCCTTATGACTGAAGTAAAGCAATATAGCCAGCACCATAGAAATCGATTAATGATAAAGCCTGGAATAACCTGTATTTGGCAAGTCTCCGGTCGCTCAACCATTGCATTTGAACAGCAGGTTGAACTAGATATTGACTATATCTATCAACAATCTTTCACCGCTGATCTGCTTATCCTCATCAAGACCATCCCTGCGGTTATTTTCGCCCGCGGCGCGTATTAAGGAGCTGTTTATGCAAGCTATTATTTTTGCAAATCGCCACGGGCAAGAGTTGGTACCACTAAACCAATACTATAATCCAGCACTATTGCCCATTAGCAATAAGAGCGTTATCGAATATACCCTAGAAGATCTCGCCAGCGCAGGGGTTAAGCAGGTAAAACTCATTGTCTCAACGCATATCGCTGCAATAAAAGCATTAGTCGGCAACGGCGAGTTCTGGGGCTTAGAAGTTGACTATTTTCTTAGCCGAGAACAGGAAGATGCTTCGAAAGTGCTGGCTCGATTGGCTGTAGATAAAACAGAATCTGTATTAGTTGCACGCGGCGATATGCTGAGAAGCCCGTGTATCAAAGCATTTGTTGAGTTCAGCCAACAGATGAAACAAAGTCTGGTCATTGCCAAGATGAATAACCAAAATGCAGGCCTAATGATGCTGCCTGCGGCAGCCTCACATACCGAGATGCTTAACTGGCCGCTGACCAATCAGGTTGTCATTCCAAGCGATGCCTCAGCGGTATTAAACGAACCCGTGACTCAAATCCTTCATGGTGAATGCTTCATGCTCACAAGTCTTAATGCCTATATGCAGGCTAATCAAGCGATGGCAATCGCAAAAATAATAGGAATTAGCCCTAAGGGACGATTTTACAGTAGTGCAGACCAAGCAAACGGTTTTTACGTGGGAGCAAAAACTAAAACCGGCCCATTGAGAATGCAAAATGCATGGGGGGTCATTGGTGACAATACCTGGATTGATGAAAGTGTAGATCTGCAGCAAAGCTGTATTTTAGGTAAGAACTGCCTTGTAGATGCGCAATCGAGTCTTAAAAACTGCATTATTCTAGATGACTCTTATGTGGGCAAAGGGCTCAACGTTAATAATGCCATTGTGTGTAAGAATACACTGATCACACCCGGGAATGGTGGCGCGATCAAGCTCAATGATGACAGCATTTTGGCTAAAAACCATACCCTGGCTAACACTGAAAGCGTGACCCTTTGCGATAGAAGTATTGCTCTTTTTCTTCTTTGTATTGGATTAGTGTTTAGCCCGCTCATTGCAACTTATTGTTTAGTTAACGCCAAAAACAATACGTTAACGAGAGGGGTATCAATTAGAAAACCGCTAATTAAAGAGAAAGTCACATTAAATAATAAGCACTACAGCTGCTGGCGCTGGAATGTTAAGTCGCTATGGATGAGTCGCCTCCCCCAGCTCTACCTCGTTGTTTTAGGGCGATTAAGCCTTATCGGTCGTAGCCCATTTATCAAACCTATCAACCCCTTTAGTGCCTATGAATACGGGATCTACGGCCCACTACAACTATTAATACACTCAGCCGTTGAAGACGCCTCTGCAACGTTCCCTGAAGAATGCGATTTAATCGAGGATGAATTCGCGCAGCCCTTACAAAAATATAAATATTGGCAACTCATCAAATATGTTTTTAACCGCTCTAAACAATTACGAATACATAACCAGCTAGAACAGAATTAAAGCCGAACCTAAAGCATGAGCCAAAACATGCGCCTAAAACATAAGTTTCAACATAAGCAAAAGTAGCCAAATTGACATTAGCAAGATAAGCCAAGCGGGAGATCATTATGAAAACAATCATCACTTACGGCACATTCGATCTTTTTCACTATGGACATGTGCGCCTATTTAAGCGATTAAAAGCCCTCGGCGATCGTTTAATCGTGGCAGTTTCGACAGACGAATTTAATGCTTTAAAAGGTAAGGCCGCATTTTTTAGCTACTTTCAACGAGCTGAAATCGTCGAAGCTTGCCAATATGTCGATATGGTAGTACCAGAAACCCATTGGAATCAAAAAGCAAAAGATATATGTGAATATGATGTCAGTATTTTTGGCATGGGTAACGACTGGAAAGGTAAATTTGATGATCTGTCACTATTGTGTGAGGTTATTTACTTAGATCGAACCGGTGAGATCTCAACAACTGAGATTAAAAATAACCTAGCATTACCTAAACAAACCAGTGATGGTAATGACACAGCTTCAACACCGTTGCAGCAATCCAAAAAGATAAACAAATGATGACATACTCTATTTTAGACTGGCTAAAAGCAATACTCAGAAAGCTCATATTCATGCTATCTGGCCTTGCTCCGCGCACATCTAAAAAAGCGGTATTTGGAAGTTATAAAGAGGGCTTTAGTGACAACAGTAAATACTTGTACCTGCATTGGCAGCAGACAAAATTCATCCGTTGCATCTGGATAAGTGGCAATAAGGCTGTGATCACGCAGCTACAAAGTCAGAACCTAGAGGCTTATTATCGCTGGTCATTTAAAGGTATTTACCACAGCTTAACGGCTAAATACTTTTTTTATAATAGTTACATTGGCGATATTAATCAGTGGCTTGCTAATGGTGCAGTAAAGATAAACTTATGGCATGGCTTGCCGATGAAGAAAATTGAATTTGATATAACAACAGGCCCCATGGCCGAAGTTTTTAATCCTAAAAGCCAACTAGCCCAGTGTAAACAATGGTTACTTGCCCACCAGCAACGGACAATGCCTGACTTAATGTTGAGCCCAAGTCCGCTAATCGATTCGCTTTTTTGCAGTGCATTTAGACTCAGCAGCTCACAGCTCTTGCGTGCAACCAATCCAAGAACCGACTACTTTACACTCGGCTACGCCATAAAAAGTGAAATAGAAAGCGATTCACCAGTCAAAGGTTCAACAGAACAATACCCAACAAGTGGTGAACCGAGTCCGAGCACGCTAACTCAATCCATTAAGTCACTGCTCGCAGTCCATCTAACTCAGCCAAGTGAGCCTGCACCGCAGCCACACATTATTTTATACGTTCCGTCGTGGCGTGACAGCCATCAGGAAGGCAACCCGTACAGCAAAGCATTCAACTGGCAGCAATTATCAAATCACTTAGTGGCTAATAATCAGTTGTTTCTATTACGCCTACATCCCAATGAGGCGGCACTTGCTGATGAGCTTACAAGTTACGCTAACATTATCAATATTACGCCGTTAGAAGATGTATATAGTTTATTGCATCAGGTGGACCTACTCATTACAGACTACTCATCTTTATTTATTGATGTACTACCACAAGGTACGCCAATCTGCTTCTATCGCTTTGATGAACAACATTACCAACGAGATTGCCGAGATATCTACGACTACGCCACAAAGTTGCCAGAGTTCGCACCTAAATGCACAAGTTTCAATGAGTTATTAAAGCAGCTAGAACCAGAGACTATCGCCGCACGGAGATTTAATGCTATAGACAGTGGACAAAGGGCTAATCAAACAAGTTATAAAAATAACTATCAAGCAGTAACAGAACTATTTTGGGGAAAGGACACGCCAAATGCATTTGAAGCTTTGGAAGAAAGAATAGGTTCTAGCTCCTAGAACCTCGAACGCTTCGCTGCTAGGAAAAACAAAAGCAAAAGAATTGACGGCATAAATGCCGACCTACTTAAACATTTAGAGCCTAGGTTCTAGAACGTTCGCAAGCTCACTGCGAGGGCGCTTCGCTGCTAGAAAAATCAACAGCAGAACAACAGTTCCTTAGGGTTTAAATTAACTTGTCGGCTCTTGCATGTCAGTCTTTGTATTGTGGCTTCCCCCGGTTCTTCCACCTTCACTCTATTTGACTTTTGCAACTCATAACCATCGCTTTTGCTTGTATAGCATCTAGCAGGAGCAAAGCGACGCTCTCACCAGCCGTAGGCTGTACTAGCAGGCCAGAGGCCGATCTTCTTAGCTTTTAACCGTCAGCGAAGCGTTCCGTAAGTAAGCCTGCGAACGTTCCGTATACCGTAAGGCCGCAGGCCGTTCCGCTTTTACGTCTTAGCTTCTACCATCTTTTGCTCTTAACTAGGACCTAGTACCTGCTCTTCCTAGGACCGTCTCAGCCTTTTTATCTTTCTCCGATAAAATCGGCTTAGCCCCCTCTTCTAACGGCCATAGGATATCTAATTGAGGATCATTCCAGGCAATAGTTCTTTCAAACTCTGGCGCATAGTAATCGGTACATTTGTAAATAATGTCGGCGTAATCACTTAAAGTTAAAAAACCATGAGCAAAACCCGGGGGGATATACATTTGCAGTCTATTTTCGGCAGATAAAATTTGCCCAAACCACTGACCGTAGGTTTTTGAATCTTTACGAATATCAACCGCGACATCAAAAATACTACCAGCTGTCACACGAATAAGCTTACCTTGAGCTTGTTGCAGTTGATAATGCAGGCCTCGCAGCACATGCTTTTGCGAGCGACTCATATTCTCTTGCACAAAGCTCGGGCAAGCCATGCCAACTTCAGCAAATAGCGCCTCAAACTCTGATTGACGAAAGGTTTCCATAAAAAAGCCCCGTTCATCACCAAATACTTTGGGCTCAATCAGCAACACATCAGGAATTAGGGTAGGTATTAGTTTCATCATAGTCTTTTAAATAAAGGCTTGGGCTTGGACTAGGACCTAGGTTCTAGGACGTTCGCTAGCTCACTGGATAAACAAAGTTCTAGGACCTAGGGCACTTCGCTCCGAGGACGGCCTTCAGCCTGCTAGGAAAAACAAAAGCAAAAGAATTGACGGCATAAATGCCGACCTACTTAAACATTTACATCCTAGATTATAGGCCGTTCGCAAGCTCACTGCGAGGGCGCTTCGCTACTAGGAAAATCAACAGCAGAACCTTGGGGTGTAAATTAACTTGTCGGCTCTTGCATGTCAGTCTTTGTATTGTGGCTTACCCCGGTTCTTCCACCTTCACTCTATTTGATTTTTGCGACTCATAACCATCGCTTTTGCTTGTATAGAATCTAGCAGGAGCAAAGCGACGCTCTCGCCAGCCGTAGGCTGTACTAGCAGGCCAAAGGCCGATCTTCTTAGTTTTAAACCGCCAGCGCAGCGTTCTGTAAGTGAGCCTGCGAACGTTCCGTTACCAGTAAGGCCGCAGGCCATTCCGCTTTACCGTCTTCGCTTTTACCTAGAACCTGCATTTCCTAGGACCTAGGACCTTCTTAGCTTTTTAAGTAATACTCTTTATACCATTCAACAAACTTCTGTACGCCTTCTTCGACGCTAGTTTGTGGCTTGTAACCTACAGTGTTGAATAAGTCTTCAGTATCGGCCCATGTTGAATGTACATCGCCAGGCTGCATATCCATCATATTTTTAATGGCTTCAATACCTAACGATTTTTCAAGTGCAGAGATGTAATCCATTAGTTGAACCGGGCTACCATTACCGATATTAAACACCCGATAAGGTGCAGAGCTCGTTGCAGGAGTGCCCGAATCACTTGACCAATCTGGATTAGCAGCAGGAATACTGTCTTGGATACGGATGATGCCTTCAACGATATCGTCGATATAGGTAAAATCGCGGCTTAAGTTGCCATGGTTATAAACATCAATCGCTTCACCTTTCACTATCTTATTGGTGAACTTAAGTAGCGCCATATCAGGGCGTCCCCAAGGACCATAAACGGTAAAGAAACGCAGGCCTGTCGTTGGCACACCATAAAGATGCGAATAAGTATGTGACATCAACTCATTGGCTTTTTTAGTCGCAGCATACAGCGAGATAGGATGATCAACACTGTCGTCTGTTGAGAATGGCATTTTTGAGTTAAGGCCATAAACAGAGCTTGAAGAAGCATAAACCAAATGCTGAATCTTATGGTGACGGCACCCTTCTAAAATTGTCAAGTGGCCAACCAAATTACTGTCGGCATAGGCCATAGGGTTATCGATTGAGTAGCGCACACCCGCTTGCGCCGCGAGGTGAATCACTCGATCAAAACCTTGCTCTGCAAACAGCGCTGCAATGCCTTCTCTATCTGCTAAATCTAATTTTTTAAATGAAAAAAGAGCCTGAGACTCTAAATTTTTAAGGCGGTCCAGTTTTAGGTTAACATCGTAATAATCATTTATGTTATCGATACCAACCACTTCATGGCCAGCAGCACATAAACGTTCACTGACTTTTGAGCCGATAAAACCTGCTGCACCTGTTACTAAATACTTCATAAAATTCTCTTTTGTTAAAAGAAGACCCTAGATACTAAGACGTTCGCAAACTCTCTGAATAGCAAGGTTCTAGGACCTAGGACGCTTCGCTCCGAGGACGGACTACGTCCTACTAAGGAAATAAAAAACAAAACAGCGTTGCCTTTGACCTTGCAGCTCTTTCCCGCTTTTCCGTCTTAGCTTGTACCTAGAACCTAGGACCTTTCTTTTTCCTAGGACCTTCTCAGCCTTTGCTCAATCCGACCCAAACAAGTCTCGTGTATAAACTTTATCAGCAACATCAGCCAGCTCATCAACCATTCGGTTCGATACTATGACATCTGAAACTTGCTTAAACTCTTCTAAATCTTGCATCACGCGAGAGTTAAAAAATTCGGGCTCTGTCAGCACAGGCTCAAATACTACAACCTCAATGCCTTTAGCCTTAATGCGCTTCATAATGCCTTGAATAGAAGACGCGCGGAAATTATCTGAGCCTGACTTCATAATTAGGCGGTAAACACCGACAACTTTAGGTTGTTTTTTAATAATTGAGTCAGCAATAAAGTCTTTACGCGTCGAGTTAGCATCAACAATTGCGCTAATCAGGCTATTTGGTACGTCAGCATAGTTTGCACGTAATTGCTTGGTGTCTTTTGGTAAGCAATAACCGCCATAACCAAATGATGGATTGTTATAGTGCGAGCCAATTCGAGGGTCTAAACCGACACCTTCAATAATTTGACGCGCATCCAAACCATGCGATTCAGCGTAACTATCTAACTCATTGAAATACGCGACACGCATTGCAAGATAAGTATTAGAGAAAAGTTTAACCGCTTCTGCTTCTGTTGAATCAGTGAAAAGAATATCAATATTTTCTTTAATCGCCGCATTTGCAAGTAAGTTAGCAAATACTTCAGCGCGCTCAGAGCGCTCACCGATAATAATACGAGAAGGATGTAGGTTGTCGTAAAGAGCGCGCCCTTCACGTAAAAACTCAGGTGAGAAGATAATATTGTCAGTATTATATTTTTGTTTAACTGACTCAGTGTAACCTACTGGCACGGTCGATTTAATCACCATCACTGCATTAGGGTTAATGGCGAGTACATCTTGAATGACCGCTTCAACAGATGAGGTATTAAAGTAGTTTGACACGGTATCGTAATCGGTAGGAGTTGCAATAATCACGTACTTAGCATCTTGATAGGCTAGCTTTTTATCTAACGTTGCCGTTAAATCGAGCTTGTGATTAGCTAAGTAATCTTCAATTTCTGTGTCCGCTATAGGTGATAAACCTTGGTTAATCATCTCGACTTTTTCAGCAACAATATCAACCGCCATCACGGTGTTTTTTTGCGCCAACAACACTGCGTTTGACAGGCCTACATAGCCCGTCCCTGCTATAGCAATTTTCATCTTAAAACCTTAAAAATAAATATCCGCGTAAAATAACACTCAAGCAGCAAAAAGTCTTGTTTTAGGCCACATTTTTACCGCTAAGACGAGGTACTGTAAAGACGAACGCTTCGCTCACGGATAACGGAACGTTCGCAAGCTCACTCACAGAACGCTCCGCTTAAAGTGCAAAGCGATACGGTGCTAAGACCTCGGACGTTTCTAGGACGGAATACGCCCTGATGTAGGCTGAGCTTTAGCCCATCAACAACATAAAACATCAAAGAAAAGCTGACGGCATAAATGCCGACCTACATTAAAAGAAGCCCCTATCTTAGCTTTAACCGTCAGCGAAGCGTTCTGTAGGCCAAAGGCCGTTCCATCTTTGCTTACCGTCTTTGCTCGTACCTAGGATCTAGAACCTGCTTTTCCTAGGACCTTCCTAGCCTTTAACCGTCAGCGAAGCGTTCTGTAGGCCAAAGGCCGTTCCACCTTTGCTTATCGTCTTTGCTCGTACCTAGGATCTAGAACCTGCTTTTCCTAGGACCTTCCTAGCCTTTAACCGTCAGCGCAGCGTTCTGTAGCCCAAAGGCCGTTCCATCTTTACTTACCGTCTTTGCTCCTACCTAGGATCTAGAACCTGCTTTCCTAGTACCTAGGGCCTTCTTGCTTTAAGCTCGTATAGAATCTAGCAGGAGCGTAGCGACGCTCTGGCCGTGGCGGAGCCACGTTCTAGTCTCTGCCCCCTAATAACAACGATAAGGAAGTCATTTATGCAAATCATCCATCATGGTGCTGTTAATGGAGTAACAGGTTCATGCCACCAGCTTAATATCAACTCCAACTCAAGTATTCTCATTGACTGCGGCTTATTTCAAGGCGCTGAAACAGCAGGTAAAACCGCAGCAGACCAACTCCAAATTGAATTCGACATTAGTCATATCACCGCACTGATTATTACCCATTGCCATATTGATCATGTTGGTAGGCTGCCATATCTACTTGCCGCAGGTTTTGATGGCCCGATATATGCGACATCAGCAACTGCAGCCCTCCTCCCCATGGTGATAGAAGATGCACTCAAGGTCGGCGTCACCAGAAATCAGCGATTAATTAGTTTATATTTAAAGCGCTTACAACAATTAATTAAGCCTATTGATTATGGCCAATGGTTTACCCTGGAGGTGAATCACTGTGACAGCGGCTTTCAACAAGCTAAAGCAAGGTTTAACGTCGCTGGGCACATTCTGGGGTCGGCCTATGTTGAAATAGAACTGAGTAATAATTCGCTAGCTTACAGTGACGGTGACAATCACAATGACAAAGACAATGACAAGCACCTAATCGTATTTTCAGGTGACTTAGGAGCCAGTAACACGCCGCTATTACCAAGCCCGAAAAGCCCTCTGCGCGCCGATACATTAGTGATTGAGTCAACCTATGGCGATAAAAACCATCATAACCGTGAGCATCGAGCTGAAAGCTTACGCCGAGTGATTGAGAAATCAGTCAACGACAACGGCGTAGTACTCATTCCAGCCTTCAGCATTGGGCGCACCCAAGAATTACTGTACGAACTAGAGCAAATCATCTTTGAGCAACAACACAATCCTATGTGGCAAAGTATCGATATAATTGTCGACTCGCCCATGGCTGCAAACTTTACCGAGCAATATGTTAACTATAAAAAGCTGTGGGACTCTGAGGCCAAATCTATATTAGCCCAGCAACGCCATCCACTGGATTTTGCTCAGCTTTACACCATAGATAGCCACCAAGATCACTTAGCGGTAATCAACTACCTTTCAAGCAGACAAAAGCCCGCGGTGGTGATTGCAGCAAGCGGCATGTGTACAGGCGGGCGCATCGTCAACTATCTACAGCGGTTTTTAGCCCAGTCCACTGCAGACATTCTATTTGTGGGATACCAAGCAAAAGGAACGATAGGACGGGATATTCAGACATACGGGCCAAACGGAGGCTACGTATATATTGAAGGGGATAAAATCGATATCAAAGCAGGAGTACATACCATCAGCGGCTATTCAGCCCATGCAGATCAACAAGACCTAATTAATTTTGTCGAGGGCATACAGCATAAGCCTAAACACATACGCATCGTCCACGGCGATTCTGATGCCAAACAAGCGTTAGCTGATAAATACCAGCAACTCTTACCTAACGCAGAGATTGAAATAGGAACAAGCTAAGACTATAAAGCCAAAGCTATTCACCACAGAGGACACGGAGCGCTACGCGACACGAAGAAAAACAACATCAAGACCAACTAAAAATAGCGCTAATCTTTTGCTTTACGCACTTCTCCGTGTCCTTCGTGAAAGCGAAGCGCTTCGTGGTGAGAATACTCTTCATGCTGTAATCAAAAGCCAAAAGCTATTCACCACAGAGGACACGAAGCGCTACGCGACACGAAGAAAAGCAACATCAAGACCAACTAAAAATAGCGCTAATCTTTTGCTCTACGCACTTCTCAGTGTCCTTCGTGAAAGCGCTTCGTGGTGAGAATACTCTTCATGCTGTAATCAAAACAGGCCGTTCGCTTTACCGTCCCAGCTTGTACCGTCTTAGCTCTTACCTAGGACCTGCTTTTCCTAGAACCTCGCACCATCTTAGAGCCAACCGTCAGCGAAGCGTTCTGTAAGTGAGCCTGCAAACGTTCCGTCATCCGTAAGGCCGCAGGCCGTTCGATTTCCAGTATCTACTTGTATCGCTTCGCTTTACGTAGGTTGGGCTTTAGCCCATCAAAACATAAAACACCATCAACAAGCTGACGGCATAAATGCCGACCTACATACAAATAAGGTTTGAGATTCTAGGATCTTGTTTCTAACCGTCAGCGAAGCGTTCTGTAAGTGAGCTTGCAAACGTTCCATATACCGTAATCCGCTTTCCCGTCTCAGCCTTTATCGACTTTAAACCATCTTTGCTTTTACCGCCGCTTTTACATACCACTCTACGGTTTTACGTAAACCTGATTCAAAAGACTCCGTCGGCTTCCAGCCTAACTCGCTTTGGAACTTACTCGAATCAATTGCGTAACGAACATCATGACCTAGTCTATCTTCAACATATGTAATGAGCCCTTTAAATCCCTCAGCATTGCGACTCCCCATTAATGAATTGGGGTTTTCAGGGGCTAACTCCTCTAGAAGCTCACAAATCAGGTTAACGACATCAATATTACGTTTTTCACAGCTGCCGCCAATGTTATAGGTTTCGCCCATTTCCCCTTCTGTTAAAACGGTATAAAGCGCGCTAACATGATCCTCCACGTATAACCAATCACGCACCTGCTGCCCATTACCGTATATTGGAATAGTCTTACCGGCTAATGCATTACATATCGTTTGAGGAATGAGTTTTTCGTGATGCTGAAAAGGACCGTAGTTATTAGAGCAATTAGTCACGACAATAGGCAAACCATAGGTTCTATGCCAAGCCCGAACCAAATGATCGGACGCCGCTTTGCTAGCAGAATATGGCGAGCTAGGATCATACCTAGTTTGTTCGGTAAATAATTCACCGTCAGCTAAGTCACCAAATACTTCATCGGTAGATACATGATGAAACCGAAACGCATACTTTTTATCTTCTTTGAGTGAAGCGTAGTATGCACGACTAGCTTCAAGAAGAGTGTATGTACCAATAATATTGGTTTGCATAAATTCTGCAGAACCATCAATAGAACGGTCTACGTGGCTCTCAGCAGCTAAGTGAATAATGGCATCAGGTTGATACTGTATAAGTAATTTGTCTATTAACGCCCTATCACAAATATCACCTTGCACAAACGCATAGCGATTCGATAATTCAACGTCAGCTAAAGACTCCGAATTACTGGCATAAGTCAGTTTATCGAGATTAACCACAACACTATTGGTGTACTTAATGAGAAAGCGAACCAGAGCTGAGCCAATAAACCCAGCACCACCGGTGATCAAGATGACCTTATCCATTTACTACCAACTCAAAATTAAATTTAACGACAACGTCTAAATTGACGGCATAAGCGATCACCTACAGCATCGTTGTAGGTTGGGCTTTAGCCCATCAAAACATAAAACAAAAGCTGACAGCATAAATGCCGACCTACATTCAAAGAAGGTCCTAGGTTTGAGGTTCTAGGATCTTGTTTCTAACCGTCAGCGCAGCGTTCCGTCAGTGAGCCTGCGAACGTTCCGAAATCCGTAAGGACGTAGGTCGTTCGCTTTCCCGTCTCTGCTTGTATCGCTTCGCTTTACGTAGGTTGGGCTTTAGCCCATCAAAACATAGAACAAAAGCTGACGGCATAAATGCCGACCTACATTCAAAGACGGTCCTAGGTTTGAGGTTCTAGGATCTTGTTTCTAACCGTCAGCGCAGCGTTCCGTAAGTGAGCCTGCGAACGTTCCGCAATCCGTAAACTCACAAGCTGTTCCTTATACCTAGAACCAGCCTTTCCTAGGGCCTAGGATCTTCTTAGCTTTTACCTAGAACCTTCTTTACTTATTCAATTAAAGACAACAAATACTGTCCATAGCTATTACTCAACATAGGTTGTGCAAGACGCTCAATATCATTATCACTTAACCAGCCGCTTCGCCAGCCAATCTCTTCTAAACAAGCAACTTTCAACCCTTGAACCGTTTCAATAGTTTGAACAAAAGAAGAGGCTTGTTGCAAACTATCAAACGTGCCGGTATCTAACCATGCAAAGCCGCGCCCTAGCCTTACTACCTGTAATTCTCCCTGCTTTAAATAAGCTTGGTTAATATTGGTGATCTCTAGCTCATGTCGTGCAGATGGCGTTAAATTTTTAGCAATATTGACCACTCTATTATCAAAAAAATACAAGCCAGTAACCGCCCAATTAGATTGAGGCTGTAACGGCTTTTCTTCAATCGATAACGCCTTGAAAGATTCATCGAACTCAACAACGCCGAAGCGCTCAGCTTGATCAACTTGATAAGCAAAGATTGTTGCACCGACTTTCTTACTCGCTGCAATCTTTAACGACTGACTAAACCCTTGCCCATAAAAAACATTATCACCAAGGATCAAACAAACATTATCATCGTTAATAAAATCCTCTGCAATCACAAATGCCTGAGCAATACCTTCAGGCCTTGTTTGAACGGCAAAAGACAAACGGATTCCAAAATCAGTACCATCACCGAGTAAACGTTGAAATAACATTAACTCTTCAGCAGTCGTGATAACCAAAATATCTCGAATACCAGCTAACATTAAAACCGATAACGGATAATAGAACATCGGTTTATCGTAAACAGGGAGTAACTGTTTAGACACACCTCGCGTGATAGGATAAAGCCTTGAACCAGCGCCACCGGCTAACACTATTCCTTTGGTAATAGCTTGGTCATTCATGGTACTTTTAGCAGTACTATTCAAGATAATCATCCACAATTTAATACTCTAAAACAAGAAAATCCCCAAATAGGGGATTTTCAAAATAGTGCATAACGCCGAGTTTAGCCGTTACGCCTAATCCAAGTTAAGATCTGCCATACATGAGCTAATGCCCAGTTATATGTCGCAAAAATAACTAAAAAGCCAATAAACATAATAGCTTCATGGACTGCCAGTAACTCACCTAAAATACCAATAGTTGCAAGTATTGCAGACAACAATGTAATGCGAGCTAAAGTTTGTTTTCGGCTATAACCTGCACGTTCAAATATATGATGCAGATGATCTCTATCTGGTTTAAAGGGAGAATGCCCTTTCTTGACTCTGCGATACATAATGGCAGCCATATCCATTAAAGGTATCGCTATTAAGTAAAGAGCTGTAACAGGAGAAAATGCTGGATTTGCTGACTCTGTACCGATGACCAAACAACTGTTAGTCCTATAAGCATACTACCTGCATCACCCATAAATACTTTTTGTAACGAGGAAAATGGCCAACGTAAATTAAAAAACAAATATGCAGAAATGGTAGCAATAAATAAACAGGTAATATCAGCCAATGATTTTCAGTTAGGTAGAACAAAAATCCTTGTGAGAAGAATGTTACAATACTGAGCCCCCAATGAGAAAATCGATATCAACTCCATCTCAAACTCATTGATAGAGTCTATAACAGCAAATACCGTTACCAAAAGCCCTATGCATCCGATGTTTTAACTAGAAGAAGTAAAATATACTCCCTAGTTCGTTCAGATAAAACTCAGCACCAAAAACTAGAAATGTTGCAATTATAATTTGCGGAATGAGCAGAAATCCAACAAAAACATCTACACAATAGAAAATTATTTATCGAAATAACCTATAGGCAATTTTCTGTAAAAAAACTGGTGAATATCTAAGCAAAAATTTTGAACTTAAATTTGAATATAGCATCAAAGAATTTAGAAAACCAATTTCGCGTTGGAACCTTAAGAGTATAACTTCATGTTTAAAATAGCTAGCGCCCCTCCTTGAATAAAAATCATCCCCACATCTCATTTTTAACAATGTGTCTCGCGTGTTTCCTAGCTTATATCCATGAACCAGTAATTTAGACCAAAGTCCATAATCTTGACTTTTTCTCAGTGCAGGGTATCCACCGAGTTTGACTACTATATCTTTTTTAAAAATTGAAGCAGGATGACTTAGTGGAGACCTAGACTTCGCAAAGCGCGTGATTTGTGTATGCTCAGTTGGTAATACTCTAATATTAAGAACTGAATCCATACTTTCGTTCATTTCTTCTATGGCGCCACTGCTAGCGACGATAGCTGGATTAGCTGCCATAAACTCAAGTTGCTTCTCGAATCTAGTGGGATAACAGACATCATCCGTATCCATACGAGCAACTAAGTTATAACTACATTTTTGTAATCCAACATTGAGCGCTGAAGCTAGGCCAACATTGTCTTGAATCTGTATTGAAATTATATTTAGCCTTGATCTGTAGTTATTGATAATTGCAATCAAGTCAGAAGATATCGGGCCATCTTGAACTAAAACAACTTCATCTGCTAGAACAGTTTGAACCAGCAAGCTATCTAAACACTCAATTAAATTAGAAGGTTTTTCTTTTGAATATACTGACATTAAAACGGAAAATTTCATAATGACTCTTTAAAAGGCTGAAAATCAGAGACAATATCAGCCTTTACTTTTAACAAAAGCAAAACTACAATTTCTTACTAATAGCGTCTAGAGCATCTAAAACAACTTTCATCTGACTCTCAATACCAATAGTTATTCTTACAAGCCCTTTGCAAGCATTTAGATGACCAAATGAACGCACATAAATAAGCAAAACTTCAAGTTCCTTAACATAAAACTCAGCAGAATCTCCCAAATCTAGCAAAACAAAATTCCCCCCTTCCGAATTTAAAACTTTGAAGTCGCGTTCGACTAGACTTTTTATAAAAGAGGACTTAGAAGAGTTGACATCATCCACGTAGCTTCTCATATACTCAACATCATCCAAAGCTGCAATGGCAGATAATTGGGCGAATGAATTTACACTTTTCGCATTTCTAATTCTGTGCAGACCTTGTATATTTTTTTCACTCGAAATTGCATAACCAAAACGAATTGATGCCAAGCCAAATGCTTTTGAAAAAGTTCTACATATTAACACATTCTCAAAATCGAGAACTAAATTAGAAGCTGTTATTCCAGAAAACTCATAATATGCTTCATCAAGTATAAATAGAACATCATTAAACTCTTTTACTAACTCTTTTATAATCCCTACATCATACACATTACCAGTAGGGTTGTTAGGGTTACAAAGATATACAGCTTTAGGTGAAACAGATTCTAAATGTTCTTTAAATTTTTCAACATCAAATTTAAAGTTGTTTTCATAATCTAAGTAAAAATAATTTATTGTGGCACCAACACTTTCAGCCACTGCTCTGAAGTTATCATATGTTGGTGAAACCAAAACTATTATATCTTCACTTGATACAAAAGACCTCAAAACGTATTCGTGCAAGCCATCGGAACTAGAAAAAGACTCAACATTACATTCAGGCAGACCAACGTACTCAGCCAATTTTTGTTTTAGTTTAGCGTTAGCAACATCTGGATACCAGTTTAGCTTACCATTTAACAAAAAGTAATTAATAGCCTCGGCAACTTTTGGCGAAGGAGGGATTGTAGATTCATTCCAATCAAGCTTTAAAATATTTTCATTTTCGATACTCTCCCATGCCTTATGAGAGGATACTTTATAAGGAGACAAGCGTTTAACATTTTTATTGAGGAACATATAACATCCAATTATAATTTACTACGAAGTTTAATAAGTAGAACAGGAGATAAGAACGCAATTAATGCTAAAGCCAACGTCATTAAGCTACGCTCTATAATGAAAGATTTTAAGTAATATTTTGAACTAGTTAATCGTTTATTGATTGACACGGCTTGCGCAGCCAAAAACTTATACTGCTTTGATGTTCTAACATCAAGTTCTTTATCTGATAACACTGTGCTTGCAAATACACTGTGTTTTTTATTTATAAGTTGGATTGCCTTTTCATAATTTGAGATGCTTGCTGAAATCCTATCTCTCGAAAATGAGCGATAACCTACTGAAAGAGCCTTTTCGACAATATGAATATTACTTCCTTTACTTATTATGCGAATCCAAAGATCATACTCTTCTCTTGCAGGGAAGTTAGTATCAAACCCTCCTAAATCCAGAAATAGATCCCTATTAATTATCGAAGAAATTGTGCCACCAATAAAATTTTCGGTTAATATCGAATTAAGACTATCAACATTATTTTTAGCTCTAGTGTTATACTTAATATTCAAGTCAGTATAATTAACTTGTATTTGACTAAATACAGCATCATTAGATACCAAGAATGGTTTTTGCATTTCAATTTTATCATCTAGCCAAATATCATCGTCGTCTAAAAATGCAATGTATTCTGAACTTGCTTTTGCTGCACCTAAATTTCTGGAACTGTGTGCTCCGCACGCATTATTACGAAACAGCTTAATTTTACTATTGTTATAAGACTCTACTAAAACTTCGCTTTCTGCATTTTGTGTGTCATCTACGACTATTACTTCTTCTACTGATATAGTTTGTTTTAGAACACTATCAATTGCATTTTTTAACAAATCACATCTATTGTGGGTTGGTATTATAACCGAAATTGTTGGCATCACGTTTCACTCGCTCTCTTATTGCATATGCTAGAAAATGCAATCAAACTACACATCGTAAACATATATTTATTAAAGCCAAGTGTCATAGCTTTGGCTTCCATTATCATAAACATCAAAAATAAAAAAACTATTGTAATTAAATGCTGTTTTTCAATTTTATTAAATGAAAAACACCCCATTATTACCATCTGATAAATTAAAACAAAAACTAGCCAAAAAATGCCACCATAAAGCAACTCTCTTAAATAGCCAACATCAGTACCATAATAGTATTCGCCAGTATTCGGATCTGTAAATATGCCTGTCCCCCAAAAAAGTTCATAATATGAGACATCAATATCCCACATTTTCAACAAAATATTAGTAGATTTGGAGCTCGCTTGTCCTGATTGACTCATGTTATAAAAAATTTCAAATACAAATGGAAAAACTTTGTCGACAAGTAACATAACTACATCATTAAAAATGATAAAGAACACTAATGACAGAAGTATAAAAATTAAAACAGCTTTTAAAACTTTCATATTTTTCGTGACGAAGTTGTTATGACAAAAAACAAACATTAGTATACCTATAATCACACCTAGGAGTGCACTCCTTCCTGCAAAAAAAGAACCAGCAACTAATAACAAACCAATAAATATTGCTTTTACAGTTAAGACTTTTGGCTTAATGACATACAATTGGAAATATAATACAAAAGAAATAGCGTAACCAACAGATAACCCCCAACCAGGAGCCCCCGTTAAAGCAAGACCTCTTACTCCACCGTAATCTTCATATAACCTTGATATTTTGTCAGCTGAATATGTTTTATGAACAAGAGATGCTATATCAGGAGAAACAAAAGCTAATAGTTGAACTATGGATTGAAGACAAAAACAAAAAACTATTATCTTTAACAGGTCTACTTGGCTCTTAATCCCTCCACCAGAGCACAAACAAATCAATATAATAACTATTGACACTGCTTGAATCAATTGAGATACATAGTTTTTAAAATATGAAAGATCTAAATATGAACTTTTAAAAGAAATAAATGATGCCAAAGTCGACATGACCAATATAGCTAAAATCAAATAAGCAAAGTGCCTACTGAAAACAAACTTATGGTAATTAAGCTTCCCCCCTTTAATTAATGAATAGGTAACAGCGAACGGAACAGCAAGCATTGCGCTATTAATAGGTTGAATGACATAAAAACTATTAATAAGCATAAAGATGATTAAAATTGAAAATGTACGATCAATTACGTTCAGCATCCTTATTTAAAACTCCAATTTTTACTTTCTCTATTAACGAATCAATTCGCAAAAAATATCGTATCGTAAACGCAATAAAATAGTGCCATTTCGGCCCAACTTTATTCATATAAAATATAGACTTCAATGGAGGCAAAACACCCTTTAAAAAGTTAATGACAGTTAACTTACTACACTCGTTTACTATAAACTTACCGCCGGCCTCTCTTCTATTTTTTATCACGATTTCTTTTATAGAATATCTCGCAGGATGCTTCACTAATAATTCTTCAGAATACTTAACACCAAAACCTAGATCATTAGCTCGACGCCCCCACTCACAATCCCCCCCAGATAAAAGTCCTGCATTAAACAAACCAACCTTATCAAATAACCACCTGTAAGTAATCATATTGGCAGTTACTGCCATAGCTTGTTTCTCTATATACTCTCTTTGTCTAAAGGCATAACAAGACTCATATATCTCCCCTAAAGAGCGAGGTGAAGCTCCTTTATAGAAAAGTTCAACTTTCCCACCGATTCGAACGCAATTTGGCTCTTGATCAAGTAAAGCAACGCCATTATTAATCCAGTTTTGTTCAACTATGCAATCAGAATCAGTGAAAAATAATATCTCACCTTTAGAATTTACAACCCCTTTATTTCTTGCCGCATAAGAACCTTTAATATTCTCATTTAAGAAAATAACTTTATTATATTTTTCCGTTAATCGTTTTGGGATGTCGCAGTTGGGATCATTATTAATTACTATTATTTCAAATCCACTTTCATGGTAACTTTGATTCACTAAGGAATCCAAACATAATGATAACCTGTCATTATCCTTAAAGGTTGGAATTATTACGCTTACTCTAATTTTCATTTAATATCGTTCTCATCATATAAACTCTTATTATAGCTTCAACAAAAAAACTAGAAGTTGTTAAGCAAGTTAAATAAAATATTGAAATATTACTAGTTAAAGCTAGGCAACATACCCCTACCAGGAAGAACACCGTCGACACTATCAAACTGACCATGACATATTTATATTTACCTTTGACTATAAATAAATTCTTAGCCAAAGTTAAACTTATTGAATAAAAAATAACACTTATCGAAATCACATAAAAGCTTGTTACATAACTTATATAATCAATGTAATATAAGTTTATAAAAATAGGGCTACAGATACAAGCAACTAAGACAATGAAAACGCTATATAACATAACTAACTTCGTCTGCTTATAAAACAATTTACAATCAAAATTATTTGATAAAATAGGAAAAAAAGACGAAACCGTTATATTTATAGGTATAAACATAAGATTCAATATCTTCATTAAAATATCATAAATACCAACACTAGCTGGCGATAAAAAAACTGCTAGCAAAACTGTTCCGAGTTTATCCTTAAATAGAGGGATACAGTTAGTTAGTGCCAAAATATATGAATCTTTGTATGTCTGCTTTATAAGTTTTAAATTAAGTGATAAATTAATTTCATATTTTCCACATATAATCTTATAAGATAAGAAATTAGCAAACATGTTGCTACAACCTATTATGATTGGTACAACCCATATATCTTTTTCTGATTCGACTAAAAAATATACCCCAAATAAATATATTAATCTTGATAAAAATGTAGCTACAGTAATATTCTTCATATCATTTAGTGCGTGACTAAACCATAGAACATTAAAAATTTCAGCAAACAAAATTAACGAAAAATATTTAACAACACCATACTCAGGCCATATGATAGACAAAAAATAAATTAAAATGAGCCCTAAAATAGCATGAAAGAGTTTTATGACAATGACGCTAGAAAAGTACTCATTCCTAGATTGGCTATTGGAAAACCCGTTAGAAACTGTTTTAGTAGCAGAATCTTCAAAACCAAAACTAATAAAAGTTGTCATATATAGAGCTATTGCGGTACAAAGAGCTATGACACCATAACCATCTAAGCCTACTCTAGATATTAATAATGGAATTATTGCAACAGGAAAAGCTAATGTTAGTAATTTGATAATAGTTAAGTTTATACTATTATTTATTATCTTTTTATTAGTCAAACTGAACCTTTTCCCCCAAAGCTATGTCAACGCTTCTCGGTTCAATTAAGTCAAATCCTCCTCCATGAAATATGGTAATTTCACCAACAAATATATCCCCATCTACATTATATAAATCAATCCTGAGATAAGGAAAGCCTTTAGCTAACTTTTCAGAAATTTCAATCATCTCTGAAAAATTTTGTGGGATAGTTATATCTGGGCCAGTAAACTTTTTATCAAAGTCTTTTTTATCGCCCCACTTAAAGTCAACAGGTTTCCAATTAAGATCATAAATTTTACGATAATTTTGACCCTCTCTATCTACGGCGCAGTATACAAACTCTGCTTTTCCATTAATGCAGTTAACTTTATAATCGTTGGGTATTTTGCCATTTTTATCTAATAACAATTTCTCAATTAATATTCTTCTTTCAAGATTTTTATAGTGAATTTCTCTTGAAATATAATAATGGTTATTCCAAAGATTAAATTTATATAAAGCCTTAACGTAATCTAAATCTAACTCAGACTTATGTCTAGCAATAATCCCTCCTGAACTATCGTGATTAGTTTTTATAATAAATGGGATGTTTGGTAACATATCAATATTCAACTCTTTTTGCGATTTTAAGATTGAAAAAATCGGAATTAAATATTTATCACCTATAGCACGACTTACATATTCTCTAACTAATAATTTATCTGCAAAAACTATATATTCATCTCGTCTTTTCCTTAACTTTATAAATTGCATTTTTTCATTTAAACTAATTGGATTATCTAACTCAAGATCATATCCAAAAGTAGATTTAAACTTGTTTTTAACATATCGCTCATCTGTTGCAAAAAAACTCACAACGTACATGTAAAAAGATTTAATATATTTCTTACTTATGCCAAACTTTCTCGATAAATCCATGACACTCTCTCACCCAATGTTTTTCACTTTCTCGACTAATGACAACTTTAGTTTCACCTAAATTGAACAAAGGCATATCTGTTTTGCTATCTGAATAGACAATACACGTTTCATAATCTAAAGAATGGCCACACAAATATTTGTCTATTTTTTTTACTTTATTTTCTTCTAAACAATCTACGCCCTTTATTTTCCCTGTACAAACTCCATCAAAATAATCAATTTCAGTACTTATGACGTCATCAATTAAAACTGGCATAAAATGATTTATATATATATCATAACCACCAGAAACAATGATTATTCTATACCCATTATTTTTAAGCTCTCTTATTTCTTCTATAACATCCTTGATTACGAAATCGGTCTCCAATAGAAGTGAAAACTCCTTAGCTTTCTTTTCCATAAATGCCGCATTTTTTCCTTTCACCAATCGAAGTATGAAAGGTTTTGGTGATTTATATCTTTTAAATAATTTTTTTAATATTTTATTTAAAATTCTATTCCTCATCAACCTGATTAACAAAACTTTAACAAAACTATCTTTTACACAATATTCTATGTACTCGTCAGCAGTTTGCAAATCAACGAGCGTTTCGCAGAAATCAACTAAAGCAACTCTTTCAATTTTACTCATGATTCAACTTTTCTCTAATGTCAACTCGGCATAACTGTCTAGAACCATTCACTATCGAGTCAAAATAAACGTGACCATTAACACTATCGAATCGAGGGTGGAAGTCACAGCGCGTTTTATTTTGAAATCGTGAAGGTATATAATGCTCAAGAATCGTCTCAGATTTTTCATTTCTAACGTCTAAAAGCAACAGTTTTTGTCTTCTAAAGAAATCAGGATAAGTATCCGTTAGAATTAGAGAGTCATTTATATATACAGGGTGACCATCACCTAATCCATCAAAGCAGTTAATAGTTTTACTATTTAAATTTAATAAATGGTAACCATCCCGACCATTTTTATCTCTAAAATACCCAAACAAATTGTCGTCTTGCCAACATAAGTGACTAACCATACCTGTATTTAAGATTAACTTCAGGTCTCCGTTAATACTACTTTTATAAAAAAGCCTATCTACTCTTGTCCCATCAACTGTATAACGTTCAATAAATACAAACTTACTTTTACAAGGTGAGACCAGAATGTGATTTAAAACATGGTTATTTTCTTTTGAATTACGGTAAGGTATTAGCTCATCTTCCGCAACAATGGTTAACGCCTTTTCTGAGCCCCAACTGATGTATTTGATGTATAGACTTTCATCTTTCATCTTACAATGTTCATATCCATATTCACTTTTTTCCTTTGTGATTTTCGAATACGAAAGAGATAGAAAACCTTGTTCAAATACTTCGCTATAACCATAAGAATATCGGCTTAACACCAAAGTCAGCTCTTGAAAATCCAAAATCCGACACAAGTTAGCTATAATTACTTCTTTTTCACTATCATAACTATTAAAAATAAAACTATTTTCATCAACCCAATTTAATTTTGCTCCTTGTTGAAGATTAAAGGAACTAACAGAAGCAACCACTTTAAATTTAGAGGTAAAAAGATCGGCTATTATAACATCTACTTCACCATTTTTATTTATCCGATGAAATAAAATCATATTGTTATTAACAGGTGATGTACCGTAATAACCAAAGAAAGTATCACCTTCGATCCCTAAATCATGCTTTATATTCCAAACTTTTATGTTATTAGCAAAGATACCATAACAAACCCCACCGATTTTATAATATAGATACTTCAAGGTTTTTTTAACTTTGGGGAATCTAGTTATATTTCTAGCTATAGCCTTTAACATATTTACCTACCCATACCAAAAATTACTACTTTAATAGTTTTTATGAGAATTTTAATATCTAAAGCAAGACTATGATGTTTAATATAAAATATATCATATTTATGCTTCCAGATGGCATCTTCAACCGATGCACCGTAAGGGTAACTTACCTGCGCCAATCCTGTTATTCCAGGTTTAACAGCATGCCGGAACCGATAATATGGAATTTCCTTTTCAAGTTCTTCAATAAAGACTTCTCTTTCTGGTCTAGGTCCAATAATCGACATTTCACCTTTTAAAATATTTATTATTTGTGGTAATTCATCAATTCGAGTTTTACGAATAAAATTTCCAACTTTGGTTACACGAATATCATTTTTTGTGGCCCATTGAGCTCCTGACTTCTCGGCGTCGCTTCGCATTGAACGAAACTTTATAACCTCAATCTCATCATTATATAAGCCAGTCCTACGTTGTTTGTAGAAAACTGGACCAGGACTTTCGAGCTTTATAGCAATTGCAGTAATAATTCCTATTGGAACTGCAATTAAACACAAAGCTAAGCTGATTATAAGGTCTAAAGTTCTTTTTGCTGTCTGTGTTCTATTTGTGGATAAAATTGAAAATGCTTTTTGGTGTAGAAAGTATCCACTGTGTAGTAACTTTACCTCTGTATAACCAAGCCGTGAATCCAAATAGCTGACAAGGGGTTCTGCCCAGCCTCCTAATTCAGTTGCTTTCACGAGAAATTCTTTTTTCTCTTCGCTTAAGTAAGAACTTTCAAAGTGGCAAATAACCTTACAATTAAAGTTAGAAATAGAGTAATCATTTAATATTATCCTAAAAGGATGCCCTTCCATCGTTTTTGTAATTTCAGGTTCTCTTTTCTCTGGACAATATATATATATTTCTTTTTGCTTAAGCGCTACTGACTTTGACTTAAAACGTTTAGTAATCTGCTTAATCGGTTCGTTTATCTCTGATTCATTTCTTTTATTAAGTGTCGAGTTCATATACTTGCCAAGGTTTAATTATAAGGTTGGACTATTGGTGTTCCATATTTCACATATCAATATTAAAACACTGAAAATATAAATAATGCCTTCTATATAAACATAAGCATTGACCAATATAATCCACAAAAATACTTTTAACTATCGATTCAAATAGTATCGACGGATTAACACAAATAAACTAGCGAAAATACCACCAATGAATGTGCCTACAAGGCAAATAAGCAACCTTTTAGGTTTAAATTTTTCTTCAGGAGCGATCGCCGGGTCAATTGTTTTAAACACGTATTCATCGCGAACTTCCGCAAACATTATCGTTTTTGCTTGCTCTTCAATTAATTTGTATAGAATTGAGCGAATATCTGCAACGTTTGTTTGTACTATTTGCTTATTCAGAAATTCACTACTCCGAATCGCTTCTGCAACGTCACGCTCTTTCATAACAGTATTAATATCTTTAATTAACCACGTTACCCATTGTTTAGCAATATTTGGAGATACGTGTTCAACTGATATTGTTACCAAGCCAGTATCTTTACTAACATTAACAGCAATGATTTCGCTAAATTCTTTATATGCCTCTAGCATGGATGGTTTTGGTTTGAAAGGCGATTTTACTTCACGCACCCAAGTTTCACTCTTTATATCGTACACTTCGTCATCATAAATTAGAGTATTTGTTTCCATATCCCAGCTTTTGGCCGCCATTAAATCCAACAAAACATTATGCTTTTGAACGAATTGGCTAGCGAATTGGCGCGACTTCATCACCTCGATGGCCATTTGAGTTTTATCAACGCCACCGCCGCCACCTAAGTTAATGCCCGCCATGCTAGCAAGACCGCCAAACTGGCCTGCTAACGCACTTAGGCCGCCACCTTGCTCTTCACTTGCTGGTGCGAGTAAGGCTTCAGATTTGTAGATGTTAGGTTGCATGAGGGCGAAAATAACAGCGCCAATGGCAAAAACGGCTGTGATGCCGATGATGAGCCATTTGCCTTGCCAGATGACGCCAAACAACTCTCTCAAATCAATCTCATCTTCGCTTGCGGTTTGAGAGAACCTAGCATCCTTAAATTCTTGCGGTATATTCTGGTTATTCATTGCTTTATCTTTTATTTTATTGAGTAGAGAGCGCTTTGCTTCTAGATTCTAGGACGCTTCGCGGATAGAGCGCTACGCTGCTATAAGGGCAAGAATCAAAAGTACTCGCCTGTAAATTAATCGACTTTGTAATCTGTGCTTTCTTCTTTGATCTGTGATTCCTTATTTTTAATAAGAGAACCTATGATTTTAGCTAGCTCTTTAGCTTCTTTTATCATATCCATCGAAGACTGCTTATTTAGGTAGCCGATTTCAATTCCAATGTATAACTGGGTAACCAACTCTCCGAGTGAGCCTTTTGCATAATACAAAAAGCGTACTTTCTCTTTGTTGGTTTCACGCTCTTCACCTTCGGCTATATTCGAAGGTACTGATAAACCTGAGCGTGTAATTTGATCTTTAAAACCCCAGTTTTGTACTGTCTCTGTGGCCTTGTATATTTCGCACGACAGTCTTGAAGCTCTTTTCCAAACATCCAGTTGTTCGAATCTCATTTGAGTGACTCCTTCCGTGAAACAGAGCGCTGCGCTTCTAGGTCGTGACTTCGTCACGGCGAGAACGTCGCTTCGCTCCTTCTAGATTCTATAAAAGCAAAAGAGAGCACTGACGTAGTATATAACGCTGGCTCTTAAGCTTTTGCTTTTATAGCAGGACGAAGTCCGTTCTAGCAGCGAAGCGATCTAGCCGTGAGCTTGCGAACGTTCTAGCAAGCCAACGGCGGTCTAAAGATTTGCGACTGTGGCGAATGCTACGGCGCTGTTGTAGATGATTTGGGTTACTTGCGACCAGAGTGTTAGGTTGTCTTTGTACTCAGTATCTAGTGGCACAATGATGGTGTCGCCTGGTTGTAATGTTGACTCACTGCTAAACCACATTGAGCGCTTTGGTAACATTACTGAGCCATCTGCCTTGATAACATAAGTTCTGTCATCATCCGCTCGCTCTCTTGCACCACCTGACATCGCTAGGTACTGGTCAATGGTTTGGCCGTCTTTAAATCTATGGGTCGCTGCGTGTTGTACTTCACCCATTACTGCAATGGTTTGCTTAGTCGATGGTACGTACAGTACGTCTTTATCTTCTAATTGCAGATCGGCTTGCTTAATACCGACTGAGATTGCTGATACGTCAACCACTAAACGACCTACGGCTTGGATTGTTTCCAAGTCTGTTAGCATCATTTGTGCGTCGCTGTAGTTAATTACGTTACCGTCTTTTGATACACCACGAGTAGCAACGTCACGCAGTAGTTGTTCTGCGAGCTTTTTAACTTCTAACTGCTCTTGCTGGCGTACAGACTCACGTACAAATACTGACGATGGTAAGTAGGCATATGGAGTAAAGCCACCCGCTCGCTTTAACACGTCTGCTAATGTCTCGCCGCGGCGGATATTATAAGTACCAGGGAATTTAACTTCACCGCGTATTTCAACAGACTTATTTTCTTGCCAATCAGGCGTTGTCATTACGGTTAAAATATCACGGCCTTTTAAAGCGATATTTTGCGCAGCGTCGCCTTGAAGCGCAGCTTCAAGCTCAACATTGGTATGTTTGATTGCAGAGCCATCAACCGTAGTGTAAGTACTGGTTAACTCAGCGCGTGGTGTGTAGGCACCTTCTTCTAAACCGCCGGCAGCTGTGACTAAGTCTTTGATACGAGCATTAACCGCTAATGGATAGACACCAGGGTTATTAACGCGGCCATTAATTGCTACTGCGTTTACGCCAGCGCCAGCTCGGCCTTGGCTATTTAGCTTCATGATGATTGGGTAAAGTAGCTCACCACGGTTCATCTCGCCACTTAACTTGATTAAGTCGCTATCTTCAAACAGGTTGACCAACATCTTGTTGACTTCACCTTTAACCGCTTTAGCGGTTGGATCTTCAGCTTCGCCCTGACTGTTAATGGCAACGCCACCAAGCTCTTTAATATCTGAGAACTTCTTTTGGCTAAGTTGTGAGAATCCAGCTTCAAATAGGTCGTTACCCAGTAGAGAGTTGCCAGATAATGACTGAACCTTTTGTACGCGCTCTTTAACTAGCTTATTTAGCTCATAACGGTTTTGGGTTAGGTCGCTAAAGTTAAAGAAAATCACTTTATCACGTGCTTGAAGTGGTAAGTCTTGCGAAAGCACTTTGCCATTAATGGCTTTTACTGGTGAGAATTGATAGACCTGAATATCACCCTGCTTATTAATTTCACGCACGATGATGGCGTATTCAAGATCGGCAGATACTGAGAGGTCACCCCAAATAGACGGTACTAAGTCGCTAATTTTTTGACCTTGATACCACTGATACTTACCCGGGCGAACCACTGCGCCAACTACCGTAATGGCATCTTCGTACTGAGTAGTAGCACTCTTAACGCGGATCACATCGCCTGCTAGGGCTTTTGTTGCCTTACCTTTATTTGATGTTAAATCGACATTTAAAATTGATTTAAGGCTATTAGCATTAAAACGCTCAACGCTGCTGCGTCTTGGGTAGGCACCAGGTTTAATGCCTGCGGCCATTTCGATTACTTGCGCCATGGTTTCATGCTTTTTAAGCTCATAGATAGCAGGGCGACGTACTTCACCGGTTACGCTAACTAGACCACCAACCGATGGAATGAATACCACATCACCTGAGCGTAAGTTAATGTCGCCAGATGCATCACCACGAAGCAGTAGATCGTACAAGTCCATGCTACCGACTAATTTGCCGTTACGCTTAACCTGGATATTACGTAAAGAACCAATCTCGTTGATACCACCGGCAACAAACAAAGCTTGGGTAATGGTTGATAAGCTTGAAACCGTGTATGAGCCTGGTTTGTATGCATCACCGGCCACAAAGATACGGATTGAGCGTAACTCGCCCATGGTGATGTTTGACTGAATACCAATCATCTGCTGGCTAATGCGACTCGTTAATGTTTCGCGCAGCTCACTAAAGCTTAAACCTGCAACTGAGATAGGACCAAGCTCAGGGAACTGGATAACCCCTTCACGATTGATAACAAGGTCGTACTCTTTATTGTCTTTACCAAAAAGCTGTACTTTGATGTTGTCACCAGGGCCTACAAGGTATTCACTTGGTACAGGCACATCTGATACTGGTGCAAACGTTGTTGGTTCACCTGCAAACAGGTCATAACCAAAGCGTTTCAACTCTTTTTTAGCTGCATCATCTTCAAATTTTAACTGCTCGTCTGATTTGTCATTTAGCGGCTTACCAAATGCATCAACCGGATTACCAAATTGATCAACTTGAATTAAATCACCATTTACATCGTACTGGGCACGAGGATTAACTAAGTTTGGATTTTCAAGTTGCGGTTGTGAGCTACTACTACCACCTAACATTGAAGGGTCGATACCATACTGCTGTGCTAAGCGTTGCTGCTCAGATGCTGGAAGATTTTTAAATTGCTCCATCATTTGTGGAGAAGGCGTGATAGCACTTGCCTGCCCTGACAGTAGTATCAGCGCTGACATACCAGCAATGATGAGTTTTTTAGTCTTGTTAAGCACCAGTAATCTCCGAGAGAGGTTAAAAATCTAATACGATAAGAGCTGAGACGAACGGCCTACGGCCTTACGGCACGTGACTGTTTGCATCAATTGAATGTCACTACAGAACGCTTCGCTTACGGTAAAAGCAAAGCTAAAAAAAACGGTTTAGAGCTGAGACGGTAAAAGCAAAGACGATCCTAGGTTCTAGGTTCTAGGTTCTAGGAAAATCAAAAGATTAAAGCTAAAGCGAACAGACTGAGTTACTTCTAGATTCAGCAAGTTATGTCTTGTAGGTTGGGCTTTAGCCCATCAAATACTTATACCATCTATAGAAGCGACGGCATAAATGCCGACCTACTTTATAAAGAAGGTCTAGGTTTATAAACAGTTTCTAGGTTCTAGGTCCTAGGAAAATCAAAAGATTAAAGCTAAAGCAAACAGACTGAGTCACTTCTAGATTCAGCAAGTTATGTCTTGTAGGTTGGGCTTTAGCCCATCAAATACTTATACCATCTATAGAAGCGACGGCATAAATGCCGACCTACTTTTAAAGAAGGTTCTAGGTTTGAAATAAAGGTTCTAGGTTTATAAACAGTTCCTAGGTTCTAGGTCCTAGGAAAATCAAAAGATTAAAGCTAAAGCAAACAGACTGAGTCACTTCTAGATTCAGCAAGTTATGTTTTGTAGGTTGGGCTTTAGCCCATCAAATACTTATACCATCTATAGAAGCGACGGCATAAATGCCGACCTACTTTTAAAGAAGGTTCGAGGGAAATCATTAACATCTAAAGCTAAATGTTGTTTGCTGTTGATTTTGGTCTTTGGCTTTCCTAGCAGTGAGCTTGCGAACGCCCTAGGGCCTTGAACCTTGAACCTTCTCAGTTTTCAGACACGCTACCGACCCGCGTGGCGGCCAGAGGCCTTCGGCTATCGCTTAACGAATGAAACTATTCATTCGATGTCTTCAGACACGCTACCGCCCATGGATTGCGGCTTCCAACGTGCCCATCCGCTTGGCGGATATGTCTAATTTTTTGTTACTTTCAAATTTAACTTAAGGTAGATTCAGCTCGTGCCTCTATCTTAAATCAACTTATTTCTATCTTTCTCTTTCTCTTTCTCTTTGCTCTAACATAGTCATAGTTTCTGCAAACTTGGCCTTCAAAACAGAGTAAAGCAATTTGTTCTATACTAATGACTTCACTAACATGAGAGTTAGTCTTAAAACATCACTAACATGACAGCTAGCCTTACACGTTACTAAGACCAACTAATCGCGACAATCAGCCACTAGCCAGTGACTAATTAGTTACTAATTCATTAGTTAATCGGTTACTCATAACCAGTTACTCGTAAAAAGACGAGCCATCCTCATGCCATAGAGACTGCTCCTCAAAGTTACAGCTTTTTTCACCAATGCATTACAAAGGTAAAAATTTGAGAAGCGCAGAATTATACACTAACGAGCTTACTTGAGCAGTAACTCTAAGCCATAACTTGCGTTAGTTGCTGAATCTTTATGCACTTGTAAACTCTGTCGTTAGGTTTTAGTTATTTTTTGCGCTTAATGGTTTAATCACTTAGTTCTGAACTCAGTTAATGCTAATGCACTAAATTAGCCGCTTACCCGTTAAAGACTCAATGGTACAGCCCTCGCTCAACCACTACATTTTATCTATGGCTAGACTATAGCTAACCTAGGCCATACTCTTAATACACTGAGCTAATAACTGACCTGAACCAAACTAAACTGAACTAAACTGAATCAAGTATTTAATCTTGTTAACCTCACTATCAACACCTAAAACTAACACCTAAAAACAGCTATAGTTACCGCCATAAAAGCGCATAAAAAATCTAGCGTCGCGATTGTCGCTATGGCAAATATCCTACAAATTTAATAGCAAAATACCTACTTTTGATTTATTAAGCTTAAACGGGCTAGGTGATTTATTTAATCGGTTTTATCGAATCTCTTTCAACGGCTACTCGTTGCTGTTTACCCATCAAATCAAACAGTACGAAGCAGCGTTTCTCACCATTTGATTCATCGAAAATCCCTTCTAACTCAGTAAATGGACCTTGAGTAAAACGGACTTTATCCCCTACCTCTATCTTTGGCAGCGTTATGGCTTCATCTTCTTGCGGGGATATTGTTGATAGCAGCTTATGTTCGCGCATTTTGATTGCATGAATAATGCTGTCATCTATCGGTGTCATTAGTTCTTTACAACCAACGATTCTTATCACGCCACGTGTGTTATGAATTTTGGCCACGCTGGTAACTTGCGGGTCAAAGTTGATAAATAGATAACTGGGAAATAGCGATACGCGTCGTATACTTGTTTGCCCTTTTTGTATCTTTTCTTCTGGGTAACTAGGCAGATAAGTTTCAATTTGCTGAAGCGCCAAGTTTTGCTGAGCTCGAGCTTCGCCCCGAGATTTGCAATATAGTAGATACCAAGCCTTCATTTCGTTCTCTCATGTAATCTAACGAGCGCACTTTACAATCAGTGGCGCCCTATTCGCCGCATGGATACTAGCAAATTTGTAAGCTAAATTGAAAGCCGAGACGAATCAAAGTAAAGCCTAAGCCTCATTTCTAATGTCTGTTTGATCACTGATTAAGCCACTGATTCAGTCAATCGTACTCTAGTGGTTATTAAGTCGGCAGTTACGTTTTCAAAATTGACTTTAGCCGTCCATAAAGGGTATATAAGGTAGGCTTTATCGCATTTGACGCTATTTTCAGCGCCAAATGACAAAAACTAGAATACAAGCCAACAATAAAACAGCTTTTTGATTAACAAAAACACCACAGACTTAACACCTCTTGGCTAATTACGTTAATTAGAAGCTGTAATAATTTAAGTAAAACAAATTTCTGTAGCGATATTTGAGTTGCAGGCAATCACAAGCGAAGGTGGAAGAATACATGAGCGTAGCAAAACCTCAGGGGACGATGCTCGGGCATCCTAAGGGACTGTTCCTGTTGTTTACAACAGAACTATGGGAACGATTCAGTTATTACGCAATGCGCGCCATTTTGGTGTTGTATCTAGTTGATAAAGTACAATCTGAAGGCGGACACGGTCTTGGTTGGACACAGGGCGAGGCTATTTCGCTTTATGGTACGTTCACCGGTCTTGTATATTTGACCCCTCTGATAGGTGGTTGGTTAGCCGATAATTACCTGGGCCAACGTAGATCTATCATGATTGGTGGTGCCTTAATGGCCGCTGGTCAATTTATCTTGGCGCTGCCACACAACTGGATCCCAGGTTCTGAAACCTTGGCCTTTTATTTTGGTCTTGGTACGTTAATCTTGGGTAACGGTCTGTTTAAGCCAAACATTTCAACTATGGTTGGCGACCTGTATGAAGAAGGCGATCATCGCCGTGACGGTGCATTCACCATCTTCTATATGGGTATCAACGTAGGTGCATTCCTTTCAGGTATTATTGTTGGCTCGGTTGTTGCTGCTTACGATGGTAACTTCCAGATGGGCTTCTTGTGCGCCGGTGTTGGTATGGTGCTGTCACTGATCATTCAATTCGTATTTGCACAAAGATTACTTGGTGACATTGGTCGCAAGCCAGCGGCTAAGCTTGAGAAAGAAAGAGCCGAAGCTGCAGGTGATGTACGTAAAGAGCCATTGACTAAGATTGAGCGCGATCGCATTAAAGTGATCATGGTTATGGGTTTATTCACTATCATCTTCTGGGCTGGTTTTGAGCAAGCCGGTGGTTTGATGAACCTGTTCACAAATGACTTTACCGATCGCATGATTGGCGGTTGGGAAGTTCCAACTACATGGTTCCAATCTCTTAACGCCATGTTCATTGTTATTTTTGCGCCAGTAATCGCCTCTATCTGGATCCGCTTAGGTAAAAACGAGCCAAACTCACCGGTTAAATTTGCATTAGGTCTTGTGCTACTCGGTATTGGTTTCCTATTTATGATCGGTGCTGTATTAGAGATGGGCGGCGACGCTAACGCTAAGTCAAGCATGTGGTGGTTAGTAGGTGCATACTTCTTCCATACTATGGGTGAGTTATGTCTATCTCCAATCGGCCTATCTATGGTGACTAAACTTGCTCCACTGCGTATCGCCTCATTAATGATGGGTGCATGGTTCTTGTTCATTGCTATCGCTAACAAGGTTGGCGGCGTGGTAGGTTCATTTATTGGACATGCTGGCGAAAAAGAAGAGCAGCTTGCAAATGCTATGGCTATCTTTGCTGGCATCGCAATTACCTCTGCAATTTCAGGTATTATCCTGTACTTCATGGCTGATAAGCTGGTTGACTGGATGCACGGTGCTGAGGATGGCCCACATACTGAAGAGCAAGCTCTAGAAGAAGAGATTGCTGTTACTGCAGAGCATGAAGCGATTAGAAGATAAGAGATCCGGTTTAGGCTAAGACGGTTAGCGCTTAGACTAAAGCCGGAAAAGCTTGAAACAGAAAAATGCCAGAAGAGTCATCTTCTGGCATTTTTGTTTTTAAGATTTATAGCTGGTTTAAGCTGAGGCGTGGAAGGCCTGACAAGCTACAAACACCGCCTGTAATGTACTTTTGGCTTTTCACCACAGAGAAATGTGCTTCACGCTACAATCAAAAACCAGAAGCTATGCACCACAGAGGGCTCGGAGCGCTACGCGACACGAAGAAAAGCAACCGCAAGATCAAAAGCAGCAAGTCAATCAACAGATATTTTGCTCTTTTGCACTTCTCCGTGCCCTCCGTGAAAGCGCAGCGCTTCGTGGTGAGAACGCTCGTCATGCTGTAATCAATAATCAAAGCTATGCACCACTGAGAAAAGTGCTTCACGCTACAATCAAAAGCCAAAAGCTATTCACCACGGCGAATATGGCGAAGCCATGTGCTAATAAGCGAGAGCTAGGGATAGCAAACTGGCCGTTAAACACGGATGTTATTGGGGCTCGGAGCGCTACGCGACACGAAGAATATCAACATCAACATCAATCAAAAGCCAAAGCTATTCACCACGGCGAATATGGCGAAGCCATGTGCTAATAAGCGAGAGCTAGGGATAGCGAACTGGCCGTTAAACACGGATGTTATTGGGGCTCGGAGCGCTTCGTGGTAAAAAAGCCTTTAAATCACTAGTTAAAAACCATGCACACAAAGGACACTGTAATCCGTTTTACGTCTCAGCTTTCAGATTGTATGTAATCTAGCAGGAGCAAAGCAACGCTCTAGCCAGCCGTAGGCTGTACTAGCAGGCCAAAGGCCGATCTTCTTAGCTTAAAACCGTCAGTGCAGCGTTCCGTAAGTGAGCCTGCGAACGTTCCGTACACCTTAGGCTGTAAACCGTTCCGCTTCTCCGCTTGCACTCTTTTCTGCGATCGCCCCTATTTTAATGACAGTTGAATATATCCGCCGCGCTGTGTGCTTGGGTCATGGATCAATCCATAGAACTGATTATCTAACAGTTGTTGCTTGTGTTTGCTTACTTGAGTAGAGATACATAATTGCTCTCCAAACAGCAGGGTTCTAAACTGAACACTAGGCTTGCTCCAATTTGTCATGCCAAGCTGTAGAGAATCTGCAAGCGCTATCGGTGACAACCCCTCACTGTTTTTTAGATAACATCTAAATTCACTTCCCGCTGTCGCAATAGCGGCTCGATATTGAGTGAGTTCGACCACGACATAAGCCATATCAACCACAATGCCAAGTCGAGACTTAGCCATACGATCGTTAAGATAGACCAGCATATTAAAAGGTTCGGTGATGACAGGTGACATACCGTTGCTATACAACTTGAGTTTATGATTTACAAAGCTCTTTAGTAGCACTGAAGCAAACGCTGCTCGGTTGTCATGAGGATGAAAGTGGGCCATATACATCATGACATGGTTTTCATCTATCATGGCTGTATCGATAAAGTGGGCACTCACCTCGTTGGTATTAAACAAGCTATAGTCAATCACAACATCGCTATACTCAACCCGACTCGGCGGGAAAAGCTGTTGTTGCACGCTTTTAGCGGCTTCGCTACTTTGCTCCAATAACGCCAAATTTTCATTTAATTCAAGATAGGATAAGGATTCTTGCTCATCAAAATTCAATGACTCTTCAAATGAGTTATTCAAACATTCGCGAATGGAGTTTTCGATTAGATATAAATCAGAGACAGGTTTAACGAGGTAGTCACTGGCACCGTGTCTTAATGCGTCAATAACATCAGACATTGCTTGATTACCCGATATGATGATCGAAGGAGTGCCAGGCCTATGTTTATTCATCGCTTTAAGCATATCTAAACCACCGAGTTTGGGCATACTTAAGTCTGCTATGACAATATCAAACTGTTGTTCTTTAAAGCGAGTGAGTCCTTGCTCACCATTATCAGCTTCTATTACTTCTGCACCGCGGCTATCTAGATAAGATGTGACCAGTTTACGAAAAACTGGATCGTCTTCAACAAAAAGTATCGTAAGCTCTTTTAGCGCCATAAACTGCCCTTAATTGACAACAACGCAAACAACACTTTTTGTTTGCGTGTTAAGTAGAGCTTTTAGTTGTTATTCCCCACTCTACCAATGTTATTCTAGTTCTTGCATATATTCGTCAAGCAACTCGTCATCATCGTCACTTTGAGGTACATCGCCGTCATATACCTTATAATCCAAATGCTGAAAATAAGCATCTTTAACAAAGGTATATGGATCTAGAGCGTTATCAACCAATCGTTCCTGATCGATTGCAGATGCTCGGGTATGCAAGTTTTTAAGACCCCATTTTAGTACTGATTGCCAAAACGTTAGCTCAGACAGAGGAAAGTATAGATCATCAACCCAATCTGAGGCGATTTCACGAGTAACATATGGACCGAAAAATGGCGCCATGAAATAAGGACCATTTGGCACACCGTAATAACCAAGCACTTCACTGAAGTCGTCTTGTTTACGTGGCATGCCCATCATGTCGGCTACATCAATTGTCCCGAGTAGCCCTAATGTGGTGTTAACCGTAAAACGTCCACCAGCATTTGCAGCCCAGCCCCACTTACCTTGTAATGTGTTATTTATCAGACTCGATGGCTCTTCAAGGTTAAGTACGAAATTATTAATGCCACTTTTCAGCGGTCGCGGGACATAGTCATTGTAGCCATGTGCGACGGGGCGATAAAAATATCTATCCATAAACAGATAGTTAAAGTCCCACATCGCCCTGTTAAAGCCCTCTATAGGATCTCTTGGGTCGTTATAGGTTACCGTTATTTGCTGGTCACTATCCATAGTGGGATCAGTGGCATTTTCTGCAGCTTCAATTGAAGGCATTCCAAATATCGCCAGAGAAAGCACAATCCATTTAAACTTCATAATTGTCTCTTTGAAAAGGAGTCCATGTACTCGTCATTACTTTCACGCATTTCGACTCACGCCTTAATACATGAGATAAAAATTCATATTAAGTTTTCGACTAACTATCGCTAGCAATCTGTTTTAATTCAATAAAAACAGTATCAATCTATGTCACTTTGCATCGTACATCTGTTAAAGCAAAATTCAAGCTAAAGTGCTGTAGCCTTAGTGTCGATATACGTAACAAGACCGTTTATGGTTCCAAAAATTTATAAAAGTAGTCGAAAATCTTTATTTTTACATTTAAGGTGGATAAGGATACTGAGTAAGCCTATAAGATCAAACATAAATTTGTGTACAAACATATCTAAGCAGTCGTTTAAACCCTTGTAACACTTAACAAGAGCATACTTTGAATACGGTAACGGAACTCTTTACAGCTGCAAATCATCAACAAGGCAAAGGTTTGTCAACGGCAAAGCCTGTTAGCTCTTTGGTGCCGGTGTCGCTGCAGACTCCTCAACCAGGATTAGGTCCTCAACTCGGAACAAGTCATCAAAGTGGGCTGAGCGTTATGCTTGCAGGTCAGAGCTTTAGCCTAAAACCTACGCAAGAGACCCAATTACCGCGCCTTAACCAATATTCAAACTTCATGTTAAATATAGTGCAAATCAACGGCACTATAAAACAGAGCATACTTTTAGCCTTAGGCCAGACACTTAGACTCCCTTTACCGCAAGCTCTGCTAACCATGATCAGCAATGCCAATGGCCAAGAAAAAAAATTACAACTATTAGCTAAACGTAAAGATGGCTATCAACTACCGAACGCAGAAATACATGACTGTGAGCTAATATTTGATAAAGGCCCAAGGATCGAGTTAGCAAGCCTTGGCTCTCTCAGTTGTGGGCACTATGTGGCATCGATTAAAAGTACCAATGATCAGTTGTTCCTGCAGTTAGTCCCGATTAAGTTACAAACTGAAGTTAACCTGATCCCTGAGCAGGCATCAGACGAAAAACAGAACGAAATAGCAAGTCAGCCAATAGTAGAAAAACCGGACTCAAAATCAGCTCAAAAAGCCGATATGAACTTTCAATATAGAAAATTATTCAAAGCATTAGAAAGCATCGAAGTGAAGCTTGCTGATAGCGATGTAACGGGCTTAAACAAAACTGAAATAACAGACAAAACAGCTCAAGCTTCTACTCAAATCTCAAATGCAACCACTCGTGAAGGCTTCTTAGCTGGTGCACTGATAAAAGCCGGTGGGCTCCCAAAATTGGCCGCTGCCACACTTAAGACAAAACAAAGTCTTGCCAGCGTGCTTCTCAAGTCGCTCCCTATGATGATGCCTGAAACGTTAACCGAGTTGAGTCAGCCTCAACGGCTAAAGCTAATCACAGCTCAACTCTTTAGCCCCTCAGTCTCTCCCAACGAATGGCTTAATACGTCACTTTCGAGTCACTTCAGCACTATGGGTTTACTGCTTCAATTGCTATTAGCAAGAGCCTCTTCGCAAAGTATTTCACCCGAACTCATGCAAAAGCTAGCAAAGCTACAAAGTCACCTAGCGCTCCCTGAGGCAATATTGAAATTACTCGAGGCAGCACTGGTTAACGAGTCGCTGGCAAACATTTTTAATAATTTAAGTCTTTATCAGCAGGCATCAACTAAAACTGAAGTGGCCACTCATTACTATTTTGCTCTGCCCTACTCTATCAATCATTATCAAGAGCAATTAGAAGTGCATGTGCAAAAAGAAAACAGTACTAAGCAAAACGTTCCAGATAAAGATAGTGCTAATAAACACAGCTGCACGTGGAAACTACAATTAAAGTTTAACTTAGCCAGTGGCCCATTATTAATTAGTGCACAAGCAGCACAAGCAAATAGAAATCATGAAAAGCCAATAAACGGATCCCTTAAGCTAAACTTCTGCAGCAGTAGTGACACCCTGATAGCTAAAATAAAACTGCTAACACCAGCACTTACGCACAAAATCGAAGCTGTCGGCTTTAGTCAAGTTTCAGTAACGACTAAACAAGAAAATGTACCTGCCAGCATTTTGCCAGGCGAGCATTACTTAGTAAAAGTTCATGTATAACCTCACAATGCAAGATTTAGCCTTCAGTGAACCTATGACCAGGGAAATACTAGTTGAACACTACAATGAAAGATTCTAACAAACCAACAAAAGCTGTAGCGCTAAATTACCAGGCGGGTAGTGCGCCAAAAGTCACTGCAAAAGGTGAAGATAAACTCGCAGAAGAAATTATCGCCATAGCCCAACAAGCAGGGGTTCATATTCATCAAGATGAACATCTGTGTGATTTCTTACAGCGATTAGAGGTTGGTGATGAGATCCCAGCCGAGCTTTACTTACTTATCGCAGAGCTAATTGCGTTTGTATATGTGCTAGACGGCAAGTTTCCAGAAAAATGGGACAATTTACATCATAAGATAATGGAAGAGGTTTAAAGAAGGTCCGAGGTCCGAGGAAAGGCAAAGAAAGGTCCTAGGTGAAAGCTAAGATGGACGAAAAAAACAAAGATGAACGGCCTGCGGCCTTACGGCACGTGACTGTTTGTTTGATTGAATGTCACTACGGAACGCTTCGCTTACGGAAAACAAAAAAAACACTGCGGTAATTGGAATACAAAGCCGAAAAAGTGAAGGAGATAAATAAGTCAGAAGACTCAGCCTGTACCGTCTTAGTCTGTAGCATCTTAGCCAGTACTAACCCTTTTAAATGTAGGTCGGAATTTATCCCGACAAATTTTGTGTTTGCCTCCCAGATTGATGGGCTGAAGCCCAACCTACAAAAAATTATTTTATGTGCTCTCATCTTGGCTCTCACAGCCCCAGGAGGTTTCATCTCAGCCTGTATAGTCTTAGCTTAAACCGTCATCGCAGCGTTCTGTGAGTGAGCCTGCGAACGTTCCGTTATCCGTAAGCCCAGCGTTCGTCTCAGCCTTTGATTGTATAGCAGGACGAAGTCAGCTCTAGCACCTAGAAGCGCAGCGCCCTAGATTCTTCTTCGCTTGTACCGTCAGCGCAGCGTTCTGTGAGTGAGCCTGCGAACGTTCCGTTATCCGTAAGCGAAGCGTCCTCGCAGTGAGCCTGCGAACGTCCTGCTACTTTCCATGCAGTCGGATCAACAGTTCGGCTTCGGCTTTTGGTAGCTCACACTCTTCAATCAGTTCTGCAACGCCTGCGCCTAGGGCAACCATCTTCATTGCACGAGAATATAGTCTAGCTTGCGGATCTTGTTGGCTACTCTCTTCCAGTTTTTCATCTTGTTGTGTTAGCTTTTTCTCAAGCTCTAGCATTCGACGCCCAACACCAATGGTGCCACTTCTAAGCTCTTGTAGTTCGCGCTTAACGGCTTCTCTTTGCTTATCGCCTTCTTTTACTAACAAAGTTAACGCATCAACTTTTGCTCGTAGCTCGCCAGTCTGTTTTTGTAAATAAAACACCAACGCAAGGCAGACAACGATGAATAGTAACGCTGCTGCGATTAAAATTTCTTCAAAAATCATTAATAACTCATTTTTTAAATATCTAAGAAGGACGCTGCTAGAGCGTGATTGCGTCACTTCGAGGGCGTCGCCTTGCTCCTTCTAGGTTAAAGCGAAGAAGGACTTAGGTCCTAGGAAAATCAGGTTCTAGGAAAATCAATAAATAGTAAGGCTAAGACGAACGGCCTGCGGTCTTACGGCACGTGACTATTTGTATTAACTGAATGTCACTACGGAACGCTTCGCTTACGGAAACACGAAGAAAGGCGTCGCGTTGCTCCTTCTAGGTTAAAGCTATGAAGGAGCTAGGTCCTAGGAACATCAAAAAATTAAAACGAACAGACTGAGTCACTTCTAGACTCAGCAAGTTATGTTTTGTAGGTTCGGATTTAGCCCATCAAATACTGATGCCATCTATAGAAACGACGGCATAAATGCCGACCTACTTTAAAAGAAGGTTCTAGGTTTGGCAAAAGAAACTTTACACTTAATCGATACAATCTTTTGCATTTGCTTTTGCATTTCCTAGGACCTAGCAGCGAAGCGTCCTTGAAGTGAGCCTGCGAACGCCCTAGCACCTTCAAAATATTAAATCTGCGTTAGTTCCATCCACTCTTCATCAGATAGTAACTTATCTAGATCAACCAAAATCAATAATTCACTCTCGCGGTTACTCACGCCTTGAATAAACTTGGCACTCTCTTCAGTTCCTACATTCGGTGCGTTATCAATCTCAGAGCGGCGCAGGTAAACAACCTCAGCAACGCTATCGACTAAAATACCGATGACCTGCTTTTCAGCCTCAATAATAACGATACGCGTTGAATCATTTACGTCAGCTGATGCTAAACCAAAACGTGAACGGGTATCGATAACGGTGACAACATTGCCACGTAAGTTAATAATACCTAATACATAGTGAGGCGCACCAGGTACAGGCGCTATCTCGGTATAACGCAATACTTCTTGTACCTGCATTACATTGATACCATAGGTTTCATTATCGAGCTTGAATGTTACCCACTGTAACACTGCATCTTCGGTTCCCGCTGCTACGGCTACACTGTTTGAACTTGTCATAATCGCCTCAATCTATAGCTCTGCAGCTATTTGTCTAATCTATTCTTTAATATTTATACCAACCAAACCGATTGGCTAACCACTGTTAAATGCTAATAATGTGCTAGTACGCATAATATTGATAACTAAAATAGATAGTTACTTGTTTCTATGCCGCATATAGCCATTGAATTCCCATTAATAAATCTATTATCTAAAATAGGTGCTCATTTTTACTATGGTGCAAGCATCGCAGTCTAATGCAAGACTGCCAACAATCTTTCCCTATTGCCCTGTATCGACTGCTCAGCACTATTCTTTACCTTGCCTTCTGTATCTTGGCTTCTTTATCTGAGCAACTTTACCTGAACAGCTTTACCTTAGCCCCCCTGCGCAACCCTAAGTCGTTAATACTATGGGGCGATGAGTAAATAAAAATCATCCGAACTTTATATGGTTATGCTGTCTTGACTACCCAGTCTTGACAGCCTAAGCCTGAACCCAACATCTGTACCAAGGTCTCAACATTTAAAATGCCGCACATGCGCTCTTTTACCACACCAGCAAGCCATGGCCGTTTACCTGCTTGGCTACGCCAATTAATGTCAGATTTTTTAATCGATATTGTGTCAACTAATGACTCACACGCAAGGCCCCAATCGCTATTTTCTAGTAGAACAACATATTGATAGGTCACATTCTCGCTTAATTGCTCATCATATTTTTCAGGCATCACCCAAGCGCAAGTATCGACAACATTAAGTTGTGCTTCTCGATGCTGTTGCACTCCCATATACCAAGACGGCCGTCCCATGAGACGAGTGATCTTATCAACACTCACAATGCCCCCTAAACTCACTAAAGGTACTGCTAGCGTCAAACCCGCCACTTTAAAAAATAACACCTGAAACTCTTCATCTAGCTGCTCCAATAGTGTTTGAGTAGACACTAAAGGCTCATTGATTAATTGCTCTGTAGTTTGAGGCGTTAGATCCTGCGGCTGGGCGCTATCGCTGATAACTGCTGAGTCAGCGAGCAACTCAGACTCAGGTTCAATTTTTGTATGATGACTAAAAGTTGAATCATGGCTAATTGAAGCTATGCCGGCAGCAGGCGAAATATCGGTAAGAGTGTCAGCACTGGCTAACGTCGCTGTCGAGTATTGCGGCTCAACCTTGTTGGCACTTTCTTGAGGTGAGCGAGCGAACAATTGCTCTAATGCTTGTCGACTTAGGCGCTCATCTGCCTCTCGGCTTGCTAATTTTGTGCATTCTAGGGTTTTGCTTTGTGCGTAATCGCCTTCTGTTACGCTACTCGCTACTGCGCACTTTGTTTGCGGCTCATTAAGCAGCAACGAGAAATAATCACATACTGCATCATCAACTGATTTTGACATGTGATAAGCCCTTCGCAAGTAAATAATCAAGTAATCTATCGTACGCTTTTACGCCACGGCTATTAGGGGCGTAATGGGAAGCAGGTAAATGGCTCAAACTGGCATCTCTAAATTTGGTATCAACAGGGATCACGTCCTGCCATAACTCTTGGTTATAATCTTCATTAAGTTGTAACAATGCAGCTGAGGCCGCGCGAGTGCGTTTGTCATACATGGTTGGCACTATGGTGTAGCTGTATTGGATTTTTTTTGATCGCCCCATTAACAACATGGTTTTCACCATACGGTCTAGACCTTTAAGTGCTAAGAACTCAGTTTGCACCGGCACAATAATATGCTCACTTGCGGCTAACGCATTAACCATTAACACCCCCAGTACTGGCGGGCAATCTATCAATACTACATCGTACCTATCTTCGATTAACTTTAAGGCCTTGGTTAAGATGAGCCCCATGCCTTCTTGATGACCTAAACTCCGGTCTATCGTCGCTAACGCCATCGTTGAGGGCATTAAATCTAATCCCACGACATTGGTCGGTACAATATGAGCCTGTACGACATCACTCGTTAAGCGCTTATTCGCTAAAAACAGATCGTATAAAGAACAGGGTAATTGCTCACTATCAATACCAAGATAGTACCCAAGGGATGCATGGGGATCGGTATCAACCATCAACACCTTCAGACCACGTTTCACAAACGCACCCGCTAGACTGGCAACAGTTGTTGTTTTCCCCACCCCACCTTTTTGGTTTGCTATGGTCCAGATTTTCAAAGGATAATCCCCAGTTATAAGATTTAGTTTTAGCGCTTGTTAATCAGCTGTACTGCTCAGTGTTAGTGCTTAATGCTAGTGCTCAGTGTTAGTGATCAGTGTTAGTGATCAGTGTTAGTGATCAGTGTTAGTGATCAGTGCTATGGCTCAACGTTATTACTTCGCTCAACTTTTGCACTCTATCGCTCAATGAAGATTGTGCTGTAATCAAATGAATGATTGCCCTTGTCAAAGCTCACACCACTTAATCTTCTGGCTCTCTGGTTGTTACTCTAATTCCGCCATGGGGCAAACTAATGAGTTTCACTCCATCATCGCTTTCTAACACTGTCACAGCGCTCGCCTGACGACTCATATCGTTATGCTTAACAAGCTCAGTGTTTAGCGCCCTGTTAACGTCTTGCTGTATTGCAAGCGGCTTATCACTTGTCTCTGCTTTATGTTTTAACGTCTTATTTACTGAACGAGTCTCATCAAGATGACTTGTTGGCTGAGCTGGTGTCTCTGGCTTAACTCTTGTTGCTTGCGTAAGTTGCTTAACTTGTGTTGCTTGCGTAACTCCTGGCCCTATGGGTAAAACCGTTGACTCACCTTGCAGTGCCTTATCGACAAAAGACTGTACAAAATGTGGATTTTCAGCCATCCAGTTAGCCATCACTTCAGCCTGTTCATCGGGGACCATCAATAAGATTTGGCTGCTTTGCAGCTTCTGTACTTCATTGGTTAACAGTTTGTTTTTATGCTGAGATTCAAAGTAGAGTGAACCAAACGTAAAAGAGGCAATACTTAGCAAAAACATCAATAGCAATGACAGCGTATTCACTTCGCCCCGCTGCGCTATGATGCTTTTTCTTACGGCACTTTTTCTTTCGGCACTTTTTCTTACGGCACATTGCCTCAAAGCCGCTTTAGCCATTAATGGTCTCTTTAATAATCGATTCAGCTATATGCTCTAACGCAATAGACTTAGTGGCGATGCCTGCCGCAGTTACCGCTTGCGGCATACCATAAACCACACAGCTAGCCTCATCCTGAGCCCACACTGTAGCGCCAATACCTTTAAGCATTCTGGCCCCTTCGCGACCATCTGCCCCCATACCGGTTAAGACAACAGCAAGCACATCGCCGCCAATTACTTTAGACGCTGATGCGAAGGTAATATCGACACAAGGCTTATAATTCATATCGGCTTTACCCGCTATCACCTTAATTCTGCCGTAAGCCCCACCACGCTCTAGCATCATTTGCATGCCGCCAGGCGCTAAGTATGCGCAGCCAGGCTTTAGCTGATCGCCACTTTCAGCTTCTTTAACTTCAATCTTACACAAGCTATTAAGTCTGGTTGCGAACGTTGGCGTAAAAGCCGCTGGCATATGCTGAATAAGCAAAATGGGGTGCGGATAATTCGCAGGTAATTGAGTTAACACCTTTTGCAGTGCAACTGGCCCCCCTGTAGAGGTACCGATAAGTAATGCTTTATATTTTTTGCCACTACCACGAGTGATAACACTTGCTCGACTGGCGGGCCTTTCAAGTGTGCTTGCAGCGGTTGTAGCTGTAACGGCTGAGCGAGAAAGGCTCGATGAACTACGGTTCCTATCCGCGGCTCTCTCATTACTAATACTACTAGTAGCACTAACACCGCTAGGCTGAACTCTGTCATTGCCAGACAGTGGACGAGCAATCGGCCTAAATAGACGTCGACGACCTAACGCACGAATTCGTTGCTGCAATAGCGCTATCGCGTCATCTTTATTACTGGCGATATCTTCAAAGCGTTTTGGTAAAAAGTCTAAAGCACCCGCGTCTAATGCTTCCAATGTGGCTTTAGCGCCATCATGGGTCAGTGATGAAAACATTAAGATAGGAATTGGCTTGCTCGCCATGATCTGCTTTACCGCAGTGATCCCATCCATAACAGGCATTTCGATGTCCATGGTGATCACATTCGGATTCAACTCTGCAGCCATCTTCACGGCCTCAGCACCATTACACGCGGTACCCACCACCTCAAGCTCAGAGTCTTGACTCACTATTTCGCTAACACGTCGTCTGAAAAAACTCGAATCATCAACGACTAAAACTTTAATGCCCATTTAAATCCCTATACCGCACCACTGGCTCGCTCAATGCTGTATGTAAAAAAGGGAATAACAAGGCAATGCCTGTTATTCCCTATGCTAACCCGTGTTAGCTCCTGTTACGTGCGTAATGCTTTAGTAGGCCCGGTACATCTAAGATCAGCGCTATACCACCATCAGAGGTAATGGTCGCACCAGCCATGCCCGGCGTACCATGCAGCAATGTGCCTAGTGGCTTTATCACCACTTCTTCTTGGCCAATGAGTGAATCAACCACAAAACCAATTTGCATCGTACCTAGTTGGACAATAACCACATGGCCATGCTGTTTGTCACCGTGCCTAAAGCTCAATGCCTTGCGAGATAACCATTGCTCAAGGTAAAACAGCGGTACAGCTTTATCACGAACAATCACCGTCAACTGACCGTCAACCACATTGGTCTTAGTCAAATCTAAGTGGAATATTTCATTCACGCTCGACAAAGGTAAAGCAAAGACTTGCTTGGCGACTTCAACCATCAGGGTCGGCATAATCGCTAGCGTCAATGGCACCTTGATTTCAAGACGTGTGCCCTTACCCAGTTGTGAACCAATATAAATCGAACCGTTCAGCTGGGTAATACGGGTCTTAACCACGTCCATTCCCACGCCACGACCCGAAATATCAGAGATCTCAACTTTAGTTGAAAATCCTGGGGCAAAAATAAGGTTATAAGCTTCTTCATCGCTCATGCGTGCAGCGGTATCTTCATCGAGCACGCCGCGGCTAATAGCAATGCCTTTGAGCTTTTCTGGATCCATACCTGCACCATCATCCTCAATTTTAAGCAGGATGTGATCGCCTTCTTGGCTAGCAGATAATGTAATTGTACCTGTGCGTGCCTTGCCATTCGCCTCACGAGCATCAGGCATTTCAATACCATGATCGACCGAGTTTCTGACTAAATGGACTAAGGGGTCGGCTAACGCTTCAACAAGGTTTTTATCCAGATCGGTATCTTCACCGATCATAACAAGATCAATCTCTTTATTTAGGCTTCGAGCTAAGTCACGAACCACTCGAGGAAAACGCCCAAAGACTTTCTTAATCGGCTGCATGCGAGTTTTCATCACCGCGCCTTGTAGATCGGCAGTGACCAAGTCAAGGTTAGCTAAGGCCTTAGACATCTCTTCATCTTCACGTGCCACGCCAAGGCTCAATAATCGATTACGGACTAATACCAGCTCTCCGACCATATTCATGATCTGATCAAGCCTTGAGGTATCAACTCGTACTGTTGTTTCCGCTTGGGGCGCATTATTGCCAGCTGGCTTTGGGGCGACTTTAGCTGCAGGTTTAGGCTCTTGTTTAAGCTCTTGTCTAGCTTCTGGCTTAACAGCTGATACCTGCTGCGAGGTCGTTATTGCCTGTACAACTGGCTCAGATTGACTCGCTTTATGCTGCTGTGACGCGCCATGGCCAATTTCAGCAACACTATTTTTAACAACACTATTTTCAGCAGTATTGGTTCCTTTACCTGGACCTGTACCAGAACCATGCAGCTCATCAAGTAAGCGTTCAAATTCGTCATCAGTAATTTCATCTGAATCGACATTAGAGCCGCTTGTCTCAATAACCGCAGGTGCTGCCGACTGAACTTTAAATTGACCAGAGCCATGTAACTCATCAAGTAAAGATTCAAATTCATCATCAGAAATGTCATCAGATGATGATAAGGATGGTGCAGCAGTAGATTCAGCTGACTGACCAGGACCGTTACCCGAACCATGGAGTGCATCAAGCAAGGCTTCAAATTCGATATCATCAATATCATCGATACTGCCGCCTGTTGCCGACACTTGTGCAATCGTTTCAGATCCTGGAGCTTGTGCAACGAAATCTACACCTTCAACCACAGAAATAGAGTCTGCAACAGCGGTGACAGTAGGTTCTAGGGCTGCTGAGGCTTGAGCCGCTGTCTCGGCCATTTCAGATGCTAGCAATTCACCCGCGCTTAACGTTTTAAGCTGAGCTAATAGCGCTGGTTCTGCTGGGGATTGAGTTTGCCCTGCTTGAGTTTCAGCAAACATTGAGTTGATTGAGTCTACAGCCTGTAAAATGACATCCATCAAATTAGCAGAGACTTCACGTTTTCCTGTGCGCAGTAAATCGAAGGTATTTTCTGCTTCGTGGCAGACATCGACCATAGGTGCTAAACCTAGGAACCCTGCGCCACCTTTCACCGTATGAAAACCGCGGAAAATAGCATTCAATAAATCGGTATCATCAGGATTATTTTCTAACGCAACTAATTGCTCTTGTAGAAGCTCTAATATTTCACCAGCTTCGATCAAAAAGTCCTGCAGTATCTCTTCATCAACATCAAAGGACATTCTCTGACTCCCTTAAAAACCTAAACTCGAAAGCAGATCGTCAACTTCATCTTGACCTGTCACCACGTCCTGGCGGTGCTCTGCATTCATAATAGGACCTTCAGCTTCAACATTTAGCTTTGGCTTGTCGTCAACCGCGTTTGCAGGTTGCTCACCAAATACTGTCAACATCGACACTAAGCTATTCTCAACTTCTCTAACGAGTTCAATCACTCGACGGATCATCTGTCCGGTTAAGTCTTGAAAATCTTGTGCCAATAAAATTTGATTAAGAAGTTCTTTTACTCGGCTTGCATCCGACTCGCTTCTTTCTACAAATTGTTGGATATCGTGGCAGAGTGTTTTAAATTCATTTAGCGGCAACTCGCGACGCATTAGCTTGTCCCAAGCGGGCTTAACAGCTTGAATATTTTCACTTAATGCACTTGCAAGAGGTAAGCACTCTTCCACCGCATCCATGGTTTTATTTGCCGCTTGCTCTGTCATATCGATGACATAAGTCAAACGCTCTTTTGCATCTGGGATCTCAGTATTGGCTAATTCAATTAAACGACTATCAAATTGAAAGTCAGAAATAGCACTGTGAAGTTGACGGGTTAAGCGCCCGACTTCATCAAAAAGATCTTTTTGAATGGGCGCAGAAATTTCTCTAACCAATTCATCCGCTTTTTCCTGCTCTCCCTGACTAAGAAGTGCAACTAGACTCTCTGCTTGTTCAAGAGTAATCAGCCCTGACAATTGTTGCTGCATTGCTCATCCCTGCTTAGCCGAGGCGTTCAAAAATTTTATCGAGCTTTTCTTTTAGTGTGGCTGCGGTAAATGGCTTAACGACATAGCCGTTAACGCCTGCTTGAGCGGCAGCAATAATCTGCTCACGCTTAGCTTCAGCGGTCACCATTAATACAGGAAGGTGTTTCAAATTATCATCGGCACGAATGGCCTTTAATAGGTCAATACCTTGCATGCCAGGCATGTTCCAGTCAGTTACAACGAAATCAAAATCGCCTTTTTGTAACATAGGTAAAGCTGTAGAACCGTCATCTGCTTCTTGAGTATTGTTAAATCCCAAGTCACGTAACAAGTTCTTAATGATACGTCTCATTGTTGAAAAATCATCAACAACAAGAATCTTCATATTCTTGTCCAAAGTTTCCTCCGCGGAGCGCGCCTAAAATGCGCAAGTAATGTGGTATCAATTATTATGATTTTATTCTTGTGTCCAATGCTTGAGTTTACCCTTGAGCCTGAGCATCGCCTGACTATGGATCTGGCTAACTCTAGACTCACTGACCTCAAGAATGGCCCCAATCTCTTTTAAATTCAATGCTTCATCGTAATATAGCGACAACACCAGCGCATCTCTTTCTGGTAGTAATTTAATCGCTGCAACGAGCGCAGAATGAAACTGTATTTCCGCGAGCGACTCGTAAGAATCATCTTCGTGGTCGTCAGCTTGATTCAAACCTTCAACGGCCACGCCTAAATCTTCTATACCAACGACTTTGCCCACTGATACGTCGTTTAAAATGCTGTAATACTCATCGAGTGGCATCTCTAACCGCTCGGCGATTTCGCTATCTTGAGCATCACGTCCTAACTCTTGTTCAAGTTCATCAATCACTTGAGCCACGCGGCGCTGATTGCGGTGTACCGAACGTGGTACCCAATCGCCGCGTCTAATTTCATCTAACATTGAGCCACGAATTCGAATTCCGGCAAAGGTTTCGAACTTGGCGCCTTTACTACCATCAAAGTTTGATGACGCTTCGAGTAGCCCCATCATGCCGGCCTGCAACAGATCATCTAGCTGAACTGATGCTGGCAAACGAGCCAAAAGATGATGGGCTATTCTTTTTACAAGCGGTGCATACTGTTCAACGATAGACGTCTTATTATCAAAACGAGTATACGCAGCCGCTTTATTCACCCGATTTATCCTCTTGATAATCAGGACGTTGAACTAAACGCTCAACGAAAAACTCTAAGTGACCACCAGGTTGAGACGGTACTGGCCAGCTCATAATTTTATTTGCCAGCCCTTGATAAGCAATGGCTGCTGGTGACTTAGGAAAAGCCTCAACAATCAATTTTTGCTTACGTACCGACTTACGTAAATTTTCATCAAACGGTACCGTGGCGACCAGCTCTAACGCGACATCAAGGAACCTGTCGGTTACCTTGCTTAGCTTGGCGAAAAGCTCCATGCCTTCTCGTAAGCTACGCACCATATTCGCTACAATCTTAAAGCGGAACACACCGTGCTCACGACTTAAGATTTTGATCAGCGCATAGGCATCGGTAATTGAGGTCGGTTCATCACAAACCACAATTAATACGTCTTGTGACGCTCGAGAAAAGCTCAATACCATATCTGAAATACCGGCAGCGGTATCAACAATCAAGATATCAAACTGAGTTCTCATTTCGCTAAAGGCGCGAATAAGGCCAGCATGCTGTGCTTGAGTCAGTTCCACCATTGCCTGAGTACCTGACGTGGCTGGAATAATGCCAATCCCTTTCGGTCCTCGAAGGATCACATCATCTAATTCGGCCTCTCCCGACAAAACATGAGATAAATTTCGCTCAGCACGCAAACCTAACATCACATCGACGTTCGCTAGACCTAAATCCGCGTCCAATACCAGTACACGTTTGCCCTTTTCGGCTAACGCAACCGCGGTGTTAATAGAGACGCTGGTTTTGCCCACGCCACCTTTACCACCTGATACGGCGATTACTTTTACTTTTTCATTATTTGGCTGATTCATCATACGTAAACCGCTTGCTTGATCCGGAGTCATGGCTTCACTCAAATGCATAGGTCATTTCTTGCGACCCTTCAATATTATGTAATGGTTCTATAGGTTTGTTATCTAATGCAGCTAATGCGCGATTGGCTAACGATAATGTATCAGCCACCTGCATATCTTCAGGAACTCTTTGTCCGTCCGTTACATAACTTAAAGGCAACCCACTTTGAATCAAGACGCTTAACGCAGGCGCTAACGATATTGATTCATCTAATTTTGTTAGTACTGCACCCGAAAGTGGAATACGTGTAAACTGTTTTACTGCATCTTCTAATACTCGACGCTGTCCCGTGGCAGACATTACCAGATAACTGCGTATTGGTAATCTGCTATTTGCGGCTAAACTGTCGAGTTGCTGGAATAAACGCTGATCTCTTTGTCCCATCCCCGCTGTATCAATCAAAACGAGCTTACGATTTCTAAATTGATAGAGTATTTGTTCTAACTCATTAAAATCATGAGCCTGTTTTACAGGGCACCCCATTATTTTGCCATAAGTTGCCAATTGCTCAAAGGCTCCAATGCGATAATGGTCAGTAGTAATGAGCGCAACTTGATCTGAGCCGTGATAAGCCGCAAAACGCGCCGCTAATTTAGCCACTGTCGTTGTCTTACCCACACCCGTTGGGCCAACAAATGCAACCACGCCACCTTGGCGTACAATATCATCGCCTTGGTTATCGAGTAAGTTGGCTAAGCTACGCGGCAAAGAGGCCACTAACTCTGCTGGAGAGTAATGTTCACTAAGGCTCGATAGCTTCTTTGCTATCGCGGGAGAGAACTCAGCCTCTAGCAGCTTGCTCTCAAGCATTGCTCCTACAGGATCGACCCGCTTTTTCTGTTCGACCATCAAGCTACTCACTTGATGCGTCAATAAATTACGAATTGACGCTAACTCTTCTTTCATCGCGTCAAATTCGGCACTGTTGTTCTGTTTGCTGCCATTAAAACTGTCTGGCGCTCGATGAGGCGTAAACTCTGCTTTCGCAGGTTCAGACGGCTTCACTTGTGCTTGCAGTCCTTTAGCCCATTCAGGCATATCAAGATTGTCACTGCGCGTTGACGGCGTTTGTTGGCTAATACGACTTTGCTGACGCTCTAATAATGCCTGCAAAGAATCTGGCGCTGGCGTTGATTGAGCGCGACTTTCAGCTTTTACGTTGGCCGCTCTCATATTCGGCTGCGCGCCACCTAAGGTCACCCTCTCTTCCGCAAGATCGGTAAACATAGCAGCAGAAGGTTTAGCCTCTGCAATTTTTGGCTTAGGCTCGTCATAATCGACTGCCGCAACAATCTCAATGCCACCGGTCACTTTCTTGTTTGACATGATGACAGCATCTGACCCCAAGGTTTCTTTAACTTGGGCTAGGGCCGAGCGCATATCTTTTGCTAAAAACCTTTTAATCTTCAATTATTCGACCTCTACTGACCCACTGCCGAGACGATGCGTATTTGCTTCTCGTCGGGGACTTCTTGATATGAAATCACCCGTAAATTAGGGATCGTATGCTTAACAAATCGCGATAACGTTGAACGTAGCATGCCTGACGTCAATAAAATTGCAGGCTGACCAACCATTTCTTGACGCTGCGTGGCGTCCACTAACGACTTCTGCATACGCTCTGCAAGGCTTGGCTCGATATTCGGACCATCGCCTCCCGTTGCCTGCATAGACTGATGCAACATTTGTTCCAACTCTGGCGCCAAAGTAATGACAGGGATTTCAAGCTCAGGTCCGCTGATCTCTTGCACTATCATACGTTTTAGGGCTATTCGAACCGCAGCAGTTAATACTTCGGTGTCGCTGCTCTTTGGTCCATATTCAAGTAACGTCTGTACGATGGTCTTCATGTCACGAATAGACACACCTTCATTGAGCAAGTTCTGCATCACTTTAACGACGCTGCCCAGTGGCATCACATCTGGAATAAAGCCATCAACCAACTTAGGCGAATGCTTACCAAGCATTTCAAGTAGTTGCTGAACTTCTTCATAGCCAAGCAGTTTGGCGGCGTTATTCGATAATAGTTGGCTGATGTGAGTGGCCACTACCGTTGAGGCGTCGACTACCGTGTAACCTAAGGTTTGTGCGTGCTCACGCATTTCGGGAGCGATCCACACCGCATCCAGACCAAAAGCGGGGTCTTTCGTTTCGATACCATCTAGCTTGCCATATACTTGCCCAGGATTAATCGCTAGCTCACAGTCATGACGAATTTCAGCTTCACCCGATGCCACGCCCATTAATGAGATCCGGTAAGCATTGGGGGATAAATCGAGGTTATCGCGAATGTGAACGGCTGGCACCAGAAAGCCTAGCTCTTGTGAGAGCTTCTTACGCACGCCTTTAATGCGTCCAAGCAGCTCGCCGCCCTGACCTTTATCCACTAATGGAATTAAGCGGTAACCCACTTCTAGGCCAATGGTGTCAACATGCTGTACATCATCCCAACTCAGCTCTTTTGGCTGCGAGTCGCGAGGCTCAACAGGACCTGTTTTTGCCAGCTCCAGTGCGCGCTCTCGGTCTGTTTGTTGCTTTTTCTTAATGAAGTAAGCGCCCGCGCCAGCTGCCGCTGCACATGATAAGAACACCAAATGTGGCATACCTGGCACAATGCCCATCACGAACATCACGCCTGAAGCGATGGCTAGCGCCTTGGGACTGTCAAACATCTGCCCCATAACCATTTCGCCCATATCACCGGATTCATTTTGACGCGTTACCATCAAAGCCGCGGCAATAGATAAGAGTAGACCGGGGATCTGCGCCACTAGGCCATCACCAATCGTTAATAGGGTATAAATTTCAACTGCCGCAGAGAAAGATAAATCATGCTGAGCGATACCAATAATAAAACCGCCCACAATGTTAATCACAAGAATTAATATACCGGCGACCGCATCACCTTTTACAAATTTTGACGCACCGTCCATGGCACCGTAAAAGTCGGCTTCACGGGTCACTTCAGCGCGGCGAGAACGCGCTTCTTCTTGCGTTAATAAGCCAGCGTTTAAGTCGGCATCAATCGCCATCTGCTTACCTGGCATGGCGTCTAGGGTAAAGCGAGCACTTACCTCAGATATTCGCCCCGCGCCTTTTGTCACAACGGCAAAGTTGATAATAATAAGGATTAAAAACACGACTAGACCAACGGCATAGTTGCCACCAATCACCACAGAGCCAAAGGCCTCAATCACCTTACCTGCCGCGTCACCACCATTATGGCCTTCAAGCAGGACCACACGCGTTGAGGCAACGTTCAGTGCAAGCCTGAGTAGGGTTGCCACCAGCAAAACGGTAGGGAATGCAGCAAAATCTAGCGGTCTGTCGCTGTAAATGGCAACGAGGAGTACCACGAGTGCCAGTGCGATATTGAAGGTAAAAAGGATATCGAGCAGGAACGCGGGCATAGGTAAAATGATCATAGCCAGAGCGGCTAAAACCAATAACGGCGTACCAATACCTTTTAAATGCGCAGGCTTTATCTGTTTTAATTGGCCTAGACTTGCTTTAAGTTCCATTCACCCTGAGTCCGATCTTTGACGTCTAACGCCAATACAGCAAATACTGTACCAATTATTTTTATAAGAATTGTCGCGACTATAACCTGAAAGCGACTAGCAAAGAATATCTGACGTTGCGAGTGGTTGATTTTTGGGCATAAAAAGGACTTTAATGTTTTAATTCATCTGGGATCGGCTGTTTAATTGGAACAGGATTAGGACGCCTGCCCTTGCCTTTTTGGTATTGTCGTAATTGGAATACATAAGCAAGCACCTGAGCCACTGCAGTGAATAACCCTTCAGGGATCTCTTGGTCAATTTTAGTAGTATGAAAAATAGCACGTGCCAGTGGCGGAGCTGAGACTATTGCCACGTCGTGCTCTCTAGCAATTTCTCTGATTTTAAACGCCACTTCATCCACGCCTTTTGCCACAACAAAGGGGGCCGTAGAACGAGTCGCATCGTATTTAACCGCCACGGCGTAATGCTCAGGGTTAACAACAATAACGTCGGCATTGGGCACTTCACCCATCATCCGCCTTTGAGACATCTCGTGTTGTAACTGACGAATGCGTCCTTTCACCTCTGGCTTTCCTTCGGTGTCCTTGTATTCGTCTTTCACTTCTTGCTTGGTCATCTTTAACTGTTTGGCATGATTCCAAATCTGAAATGGCACATCAATAATGACGATCAGGAAAGTGGATGCGCAAAGTAAAATAAATATCCATACCACTATGTCCAGAGCATGGTAAATATTGCCTGGCAAGTGATCTTGCGACAGCATCAAAATATCATCTAAATAGAGGGTCAATAATAGATAGGCAGTAATGGCGACCACAGAGAACTTAGCAATACCTTTAGTAAGTTCAACCAAGGCTTGCACGCCAAACATCCGCTTAAACCCAGCCATAGGGCTCATTTTGCTGGCCTTGGGCATAAAAGCTTTAACCGAAAATGACATGCCACCAAGGGCGACATTACCTGCAAATGCGATTAAGGCTAAAAACGCAATAAAACCCATCAACGGGACTGCAAGTTCAGTGCCTACCATCCCCCAAACATTCATCATCTGATTGGTATCAAAAATCTCGTCACGACTCTGCGTAAATAACTTCGTCATGATGTTATGCATCGCCTGTGCGATATCGGGGCCAGTCATTAACAAGCCTACCGAAGCCGCGATCAGTACGGCAGAAGTTCCTAGATCTTTTGAGCGTGCAACCTGCCCTTTGTCTTTGGCCTGTTGCAACTTTCTGGAGGTGGCTTCCTCTGTTTTTTCTTGGCTACTATCGTTTTCAGCCATTTATAGCCGCCCTCCACCTTGTAACGTGAACACTATTGCTGATAGCCATTCGCCATAAAGCATGATTACAGCCCACCATCGGCGCGGCATTGCAGCTCAAGTACATTACAAAGTAGTAGCTGAACTTCACGCCACACTTCATCAAAATGCGTCATGATGGGTGACAAAGTTAGCCAAAGAATAAACAAGCCTGCAATCATGGTGACAGGAAAGCCGATAGAGAAGATATTTAACTGTGGTGAGGCGCGCGTCATTACACCAAATGACAAGTTAATGGTGAGCAGCGCCACAATAGCGGATAGCGACATCGTCAAGGCTGCACCAAACATATAGCCCACAAATTCGGTAAATAGGCGGTAACTCGCCAGACTTAACCCTTGCATAGACACCGGGATAGAATCAAAGCTGGCGATCACCATTTTTATCAATAACAGGTGACCATCTACCGCTAAGAAAATCATGGTGGTGAGCAGTAAGAAGAAGTTACTAATAACTGGGGTTTGTTGTCCCGAGCTGGGATCGACCATAGAGGCGAAACCTAGACTGGTCTGCATACCGATGATCTGACCGGTAAGGACAAAGGTCTGCATTAGCAATTGTGTGGCAAACCCCATCGCGACGCCAATAACAATTTGCTGTGCGGTGATAAAGGCTGCACTCAATGAAAATAGATCGATTGTGGGCATAGTAGGCAGTACTGGAGCGACAGCAACCGTAACGGCAACAGACAGTAATAACCTTACTCTAGTGGGAGTCGTCGTTGCACCAAAGACGACCATCACCATAAACATGCTGGAAATTCGCGTTAAAGGCCACATGTAACCTGCGATGCCGTTCATGATGGTATCGAGCAAGATCTCCATAATTAATTCCGCGTATTCATTAAGAACTTGCTATACAGATTAATCATTACCTGTGAGCCGCTCTTTTTCACCATCGGGAAATAACAATCGATGTTCATAAGCACCTGTAAATAGTTAACCTATGACTTGGGGGATCATATCCACCATCTGGAAAAAGAAATCCATCATCATCTGAACCAGCATATGCCCCATTAACATGAGTGCTAATAACGTGGTCAGTAAACGAGGTAGAAAACTTAAGGTTTGCTCGTTAATGGACGTTGCCGCCTGAAAGACAGCCACGACTAAACCTATGATAAGACCAGGCACAATAATCATCGACACGATAATCACAATCACGGCCAGTGCTTCTCGAAAGATATCAATTAGTGACTCTGGACTCATGGCTTACCTACAATCCAAAACTGTTGGCTAAGGTGCCCATCACTAGGCTCCAACCGTCAACGAGTACGAATAACATGATCTTAAATGGCAATGATACAATCATAGGTGACAACATCATCATACCCATGGCCATTAAGATACTGGCTACCACCAAATCGAGCACCAAAAACGGCACAAACAACATGAAGCCGATCTGGAAGGCCGTCTTTAGCTCACTGGTAATAAATGCCGGAATAATGACGGTCATTGGAGCATCTTCTGGCTCAACAATGCCTTGATAACCCGAGATTTCAATAAATGTGTTTAGATCCGAGTTTCGAGTCTGGGCCAACATAAAATCTTTAAGTGGCCCTTGCCCGGTTGTAAAGGCATCTTGCAGCGGCATACCTTGCTCGATATAAGGCTTAACCGCTTGAACGTATATCTTGTCGAATACTGGCGACATAATAAAGAATGTCATGAACATACTGATGCCAATCAACACCTGATTAGACGGGGTCTGTTGTAAACCAATCGCTTGACGTAAAATCGACAGCACCACAATAATACGGGTAAACGAAGTCAACATAATGACCATCGCAGGAATGAAACTTAGCGCGGTCATTAATAGCAAAATCTGCATGGTCACAGAGTATTGCGTTGAACCATCGGCCCCCGTTGAGACCGTCACGGCTGGCAATATACCGTTTTCAGCAAGTGCAGTGGGTGCTATAAGAGTCAGCGCTAATCCGGCCAGAAGTAAAATCCACTTCATCATGATGACTTAGCTTGACGAAGTCGGCTGGCAAATGACTCGCCAGATATTTCAACAGGCTGCGCTAATTTATCAATGAGACTCACTTGCTGTTGTGTGACTCCAAGTAGATATTGTTGACCTGCAACCTCAACCAATACCAGTTTCTCTTTTTGCCCTAGAGGCGTCACAGCGATTGTTTTTAACACCCCTTGGCTACTGGGGACTAAGTTAAAACGTCTGACCAAATAAGCTAAGAAGAAAATTAATAGCAATACAAGGATCAAACCACCTACCATGCTTGAAAGCGTAGCGATGCTCGTTGGTGAAGCAGGTGTTTCAGCTTGAGCTGCCGCACTACTCACTCCGGCTAATACCAGTTGAAAGCTCATTAAACGTCCCTTTTACTTCAGCTTTTTAATTCGCTCTGTTTGGCTAATGACATCCGTTAGACGAATACCGAACTTATCGTTGACGACAACCACCTCACCATGGGCAATCAAGGTACCGTTAACCATCACATCGAGAGGCTCACCCGCGACCCTGTCGAGCTCGACGACAGAACCCTGATTTAACTGCAGTAAATTACGAATATTGATAAAACTACGACCGACTTCCATCGAAATAGTGACAGGGATATCCATAATCGCGTCGAGCTTAGATGCTTCTTCTTCACTTAACGGCGCACTATCGTTGTTAAACTCATCGAATTCAACAGCTTTAGCTTCTTCAATCGCTTGCTCAGCCATTGCTGAAGCCCAATCATCTGTATCTGTACTCATTTACCCTTCACCTTATATATCTGAACGTTCGCGCCCACGGCCTTTGTGGGTCACTAGCTGTAATTCTGTCTTAACCGTTTCTGGTCTTGGAATTTTTTCGCAAATTTTTAATGCTAAATTTTCTTTTGTTCTTCCCATCTTACAACGATAAGTCGGTAAATCTTCGACTTTCAAGATGATGTGCTCGGGCAGTTCAACCGGGATAACGTCACCCGCTTTAAACGCCAGAACTTCTCTTAGAGTGAGTTTATGCTCAACAATGGTCGCATCGATCCCCACATCAACATCCATGATTTCATCACGCAGTGCCTGTGACCAACGCATATCGGTATCTTGCGTATCACTTTGCACACCCGCATCGAGCAGTTCTCGAATAGGCTCAATCATCGAGTACGGCATTGTGATATGAAAATCACCGCCGCCACCGTCAACCTCAATATGAAATGAACTCACCACAACCACTTCAGTAGGGCTCACAATATTGGCCATTGCCGGATTGACTTCAGAGTCAAGATAATCAAACTGCACATCCATGACTGGCGCCCAGGCGTCTTTATAATCTTCAAAGATAATCTTTAGCAGCAGTTGTACGATACGACGCTCGGTAGGGGTAAATTCACGGCCTTCAATCTTGGCATGAAAACGGCCATCACCACCAAAGAAGTTGTCTACCAGAATAAAAACGAGACGGGCTTCCATGGTGATTAACGCGGTACCTTTTAAAGGGCTAAAACGCACCATATTTAAACTGGTTGGCACGAACAGGGTATGGACATACTCACCAAACTTAAGCATTTGCACGCCGTTAATCGACACTTCTGCCGCACGACGCATCATATTAAACATGCTGATCCGCAAGTGCCGAGCAAAACGCTCATTGACGATCTCGAGCGTTGGCATACGACCACGTACAATTCTGTCTTGCGACGAGAAATCATATGAACGTGCATCGAGCTCATTGTCGTCAATAATATCGTCATCGACATCATCGACTCCGTGGAGTAGTGCATCAATTTCGTCTTGGCTTAATAAATCACTCACGATATCGCCTTTGCTTATATAAAATAATTACTTTTTTCACACAACTTATTGCATGACAAAACCGGTAAATAGGACTTTTTCTACCACTGTGCGGCCAGTTACGGGCTGCAGGGTATTTTGTACATTTCGCAGCGCTAACAGACGTAATTCATCCTTACCAGCAGGAGAGCTGAGCTTCTGGATATCAGCACCACTAAATGTGGTAAGCAGTGCATCTTCAATTAACGGAATATGCTTTTTAATCAAAGTGTCATCGTCATTACCACGAACCATTAATTGCACTTTAATTTCGACTAAGCGGGTTCGGCCATTATCTGGTAAATTGAACAAAAATGGTCTGGGCATAGCCGCATAAAACGCTTCTCCGCTTCTTGAGGCAGATTCAACAGCGGGATCGCCCGTACCTGCAACCTCTGCAACATCATCTGAGCGCAATAACATCCATGCTGTAATAGCGATAATGGTCATTAGCACCATAGCAATTGCGCCGAATAAAATAAGCTTCTTTTTACTGCGAGGCTCAGCGCTATCTTCTAGCTCTAATGTTGCTTCTTCTGCCATTTTTCTTCCCTAACTGGAGTGCAGAGCGACGTCATCACTCTTATCAATATTTTTAAGCCGCTATAGATTACCTGCTTATGCGTAATAATCTATACCTGATGCCGAACTTGTTGATAGATTTGACCTTGCGAGCAACTCTTCTGCTGAAATTTCATCCGTTTCGGCCATACCACTGTCATTTTTGCGGCCGTTACCTTGTTCACCGTCGGTATTTCCACCGCCCCCTTGAGACACTTGGCCATCGGTTAACTGCATCCCTTGCTCTGCCAGCATCTCACGCAGCCTTGGCATTGCTTGCTCAACCAGATCACGAGTTTGATGCTGACTTACTTGAAATTGAACTTGAGTGGTATCACCTTGGACTTGAATGCGCACCATCATATGGCCAAGCTCTGGTGGATCTAGGCGAATTTCAGCATGTTGTACCCCGTTGCTAACCATGGTGATCAGCTGCTGATTCATCATCGGTGAGAAACGCTGGATCATCTGTTGCATTGGCGGTGTTTGTTCAGCACCTTGTTTCAATGACAATTGCAGCTGCGGTATTTCTTGACGCTGCGATCCTGCTTGCTGCTGTAATGATTGCCCCTGCAAACCCTTTAACGCTTTAAGATCCTGAGCTGCGTCAGCACCGGTTAAACTTGCCTCTTGTCCCGTTTGCGATGACATCATTCGCACCGACAATTCAGCCGTTTTAAGTTGTTCGGTTGCAGCCAACTGATTAGTCATCGTTTGGCTGCTGGCATCGGCATTTTTTAGCTGCTCACCACTGGCTTTCTGTAATTGAGATAACCCGGCAAGCTCTTTACCGAAAATGTCGCGAGGCTCATTTTTCGTATTCGCGTCAGCGCTTTTTAGAGCAGAGTGAAGCGCCTCAGGGTCTGTTGCAATATTGGCAAGACCGGCTTTATCAGTCACTCCCGCTTGACTGGCTAGCCCAACCTCTTGCTGTTTTGGCTGCGAATTAGCCCCCAAGTCGAGATTAACATTAGCCGTAACAGCAAACTCCGCTGTTAATTCGCCATTAGCATCTAAAATTTGGCTTTGCTGCAACAGCTTGTGTAACTCTGCGGCAGAAAGCTGAGTTAGCTCTTGCTCTGACAAGCCTGACTTTTGACTCAACGCCGTTAAGATATCGCCTGCAAGTTCGCTCGCTTCAAGCTCACTTGCTAATGTCTCTTCTGAAGTCGCTTCTGATACCACTTGTAGCGGCAAGCTTTCGCCGTTGGCGGCAAGCTGAGCTTCACTACCAAAATTATTTGCAAGATTGATCTGGGCAAACACCTGGCTGACATCATCAGCAGCACTCTCAGCCTTGGCTTGTGCCTGAATGTTGCTTTCTGCTGTAATTTCTAAACTTGAACTCGCACTTGATGATTGCTTATCAACTGCTGAAGAAGCTGACTCTGCCTTAGTGTCAGTCTGTTTACCCGCTTTTTCCAGCGCAGCCGAAAAGCTACCAACTTCAGAATCACCTTCAGAGTTAGCCCTAGGTTTAAGAGATGGCTCCAAAGATTTATTGTTATTTTCAGTGGCCTTTTTACTATGTTCTGAGCCACTGAGTAAAATGTTGTTCATCTGCTGCATTACGTCTCCGTTAGGGTTAACTCATCAAACCGACCTACGAGGGAATATGTCAAAATATCGGCTGAATTGGGGCAGTCAACACAATAGAAAGCAATAATAGTGCCAAAAGCAAACGCAGCCTTTAATCGCTCGTTATTGCAGGGATAACCTAAAAGAGCCAATATTGCTCTATCAACAGTGAAATGAATGCTGTCAAAAAATAAATACTGAGCTCTCTAATTAGGAGATCTTAATTACGAGCGCTTTAACACGAGCTCTGTATCAGGGATAAATGGGATTATTTAGGTGGGTAACTGCTGAGAATTAACGCTGCCGCTTACGGTAAAACTGCTGCGATGCAAATTCATCTACCATTTTTTGTTCGCTGCGTAATTCAGCAAGCTTGGCTTTTTCTGCTTTATTGGCGAGTAACAACTCCACCGCTTTACGCTTTTGCTGTTTCTCTTGCCAATATGCTTGGCGGTGTTGCCTTTGAGTATCGGCATCTTTCACCGTATTGACCTGCTGCACGATTGCCGCATCAATTTGACGTACGAATTGATGAAATTGGTGATAATGGCTGGCGCTAATGCTTTGCCCCTGTTGCTGCTCCATCTGTTTCATATAGTCGAGACGATAATTTTGCAGCGCTTCAAGCTGACTTTGACGCCTTTGCAGCTCAAGTTGCGCCGAGCGAAGCTGCAGTGAAGCCTGCTCTTCGGCATCTTGCGTCAGCTTAAGCACCATATGCAGTGGATCGGGTTTAGTCATGATAGTCTACTCTGTTATTGCCTGAGCACTGATAAGCTAACGTCTGAGTGGCTAACACCTGAATGGCTAAGGTCTTAATGATTGAGGTCTGCTTAAAAGTTAAGCCTGACATTGCGCCCCCAATTGGCTCAGCATTAAGGTGCTACTATCAAACGTTATCGAGTCTTTCATGGTTTGCCTTAAAAACGCGTTCATCGCGGGTTGTAAGCGAATCGCATTATCGATGCGTGGATCGCTACCTTGGCTATAGGCACCAATGGAGATCAAATCTTTGTTTTGCTGATACAGAGAGTAAACCTGTTTAACTTTTCGCATCGCCTCTAAGTGCTCTGGACTGATAACCATAGGTGCGACACGGCTAATTGATGCTTCGATATCGATAGCCGGATAATGTCCTGAGTCGGCTAGGCTGCGTGACAATACGATATGACCATCGAGAATGGCTCTTGACGCATCGGCAATAGGATCTTGCAAATCATCGCCTTCAGTTAATACGGTATAAAACGCAGTAATTGAGCCTTGTTGACCGCCACCATTACCGGCTCGCTCAACCAATTTAGGCAGTTTGGCAAATACCGATGGCGGATAGCCTTTGGTTGCCGGCGGCTCACCCACAGCAAGGGCGATTTCACGTTGTGCTTGCGCATAGCGAGTTAAGCTATCCATTAGTAACAATACGTTATAGCCCAAATCGCGAAAATACTCGGCGATGCGAGTAGAGGTTTCACAAGCGCGAAGACGCATAAGCGGTGACGTATCGGCAGGTGCTGCCACGACAACAGATCGTGCACGTCCCTCTGGGCCTAAAATCTCTTCAATAAACTCTTTTACTTCGCGGCCACGTTCGCCCACTAACCCCACGATGATAATGTCTGCCGTTGTCCCGCGGGTCATCATTCCAAGCAGCACACTTTTACCGACCCCTGAGCCCGCAAACAAGCCCATACGCTGGCCTTTACCCACGGTCAACATGGCGTTAATGGCTCTTACGCCAACATCGAGTGGCTCACTAATGGCACGCCTTGTAAGTGGGTTAATTGCGGCAACATGGCTAGAGGCTCTTTGATCTGTTTTCAAGTTACCTAAGCCGTCGATGGGCTGACCGCTGCCATCGAGTACCCGCCCGAGAAGAGATAGGCCGACGTTTAATCCCGATTGCTCACCAAGTGGAGTCACTTTGGCTCCCGGCAGCACGCCACGCAACTCTTCGATGGGCATGAGGTACAGTAATTGATCGTCAAAACCTATGACCTCGGCAATGAGGCTACCCGCCATGGTTTCGATAGCGCATAGGCTGCCAACTGCAGCGCGGCACCCAGTGGCTTCTAAGGTTAAACCAACCACTCGCACCAGCTGGCCACTCGCTTCAACCACAAATGGATGGATTTTTTGCTGGTGTTGAGCCAGCTTATTGCGTAATTGGTGCTGACGGGTCGGCATGTTCACCTTAATTGCTTCAGTTACTTTAGTTGCTTCAGTTACTTTAGTGGCTTCCAGCAGGCACTTGCTCGCTGTGTTCTGTTATTTGGCTTTGAAGTTCTGCAGCTTGAGTCTGATTGTCTAGCACCGCGGCCTGATTATCTATCACTGCAGCCTGCTCACCTAAGGCTTGTGCCTGTGACGCATCAAGTACTTGCTCGTGAGTCGCGCGGTTAAGCTCTGACGTCATTGAGGCATGATAGTCGGCGTGTTGCTCAGCTTTATGTTGCCTTGCTTTAAGTAACGCTTCTTCTTGCTGCTCTTTCATCTGTAAAAGATCTTGTTGGTGCTTATCAAGGTCAGCAAAAACATGGCCAATACGGGTTTCTACCGTCATATCAATATGACTTCGAACACTGTCAATAATACAGTCACCAGGGCTTAGACTTGGATCGGCTTCTATTTCCCAGCGGTTTCGTTCTAACTGGGCTTGAGTGTATAACTCGCCAATTAAGGCTTCATCGCTTGGAGTGACACGAATATTGACTCTTTGCTCTTTTATCGGCAAAGAATCAACACCTTGGCGTAGTGCCGATAAAATATGCTCAGGGTAAGTCTTAAGCTCATGGCCTATTACAGCCTTGGCGAGCGTCATCGAGGTGGCGAGCAGTTCTTTTTCAATTTCAGTATCTAATAATGCTAATGGCGCTTCGAACTGACTCAGTAGACTTTCAAAACGTTGCAGTTGTTCGGCTGCCGTTTTTAGCCCTTCTTCGTAGCCTTGTTGCTGGCCTTGAGAATAGCCTTCACCATGGCCCTGCTCTAATCCTTGTAAACGCCCTTTTTCAAGGCCTTCACTAAAGCCTTTATCCATCCCCTCACTAAAGCCTTCTTGCTCTGCATGAGCACGAATATCTTCAATCTCACTTAAGGTTGGCGGCAAAATAACTTCTGACTCAATGGGATCGTCAACCTGTATTTGCAAGCTGTTACGACCAAACATATTCAGCGAGGAGGGATTAATTTCTTGCCTAACTTCAGGCAGTTCCCAATGGGAAAATTCGTCAGTCGTATTCACACTGGCGCCTTGAGGCTCTTTAGGTTCTGTCATTATAGAAACTCTTCACCGCCTCCGCCGCCAAGCATGATCTCTCCGCTATCACTCAAACGACGAGCAATAGATAAGATCTCTTTCTGAGCGACTTCAACTTCACTGATCCTGATTGGGCCCATTGCTTCTAGGTCATCTCTAAGTAGCTCGGCTGCGCGTTTAGACATATTACTGAGTAGCTTATCTTTCAGCTGTTCATCTGCACCTTTAAGTGCCTTCATCAATACGTCTTGCTGTACTTCTCGTAGCAATACTTGAATGCCGATATCATCGACATCGCTTAGGTTTTCAAACACAAACATCAAGTCTTGGATCTGCTGCGCCATCTCTTCATCAGATTCGCGCATTGTTTCCATCAAGTGACTTTCAACCCCAGTATCGAGGTAATTCATGATATTGGCTGCCGCCTTCAAGCCGCCCATCTTAGCGGCTTGCGCCCCGCCTTGACCGGCAAACTGTTTCTCCATGATGTCGTTAAGCTCTTGCAGTGCAGCCGGCTGAACCTCTTCAAGGTTAGCAATACGCATCATCAAATCTAAACGGGTATTTTCTGGGAACTGGGCGAAAATCTCAGCCGCTTGATCAGGCTCAAGATAAGATAAAACAATAGTTTGAATTTGCGGGTGCTCATTTTGGATAATGGTGGCAACTTGACGCGCGTCCATCCACTTAAGTGAATCAAGACCTTTGGCGCCACTGCCCATAATAATCTGTTCGATTAGGTTGCCCGCTTTGTCTTCGCCTAATGCTGCTGTTAGCGCCTTACGCACAAACTCTTCGCTATTAAATCCAATCGATGAATACTTTTGAATATCATCTAAAAACAGCTTGTGAACACCAATGACCTTCTCTTGACCAAAGTCTTGCATCGCTGCCATTGCCATGCCGACCTTTTGCACTTGCTTTGGCTCTAGATGCTTTAAAATCGATGCCGCATCACTTTCACTCAGGCTTAGCAGTAAAATGGCGGTCTTCTCGATACCACTTAAGTCACTGGCCTTAAAGCCAGGCGCGGTTTTCGCTTCTACACTAATATCATTTGTCATCTTCAAGTAACCAGTTTTTCACAACTTGTGTCGATAGTTCAGGCTCATTTGCCACCAGTGCGCGGATCGCTTTGATCATATCATCGTCTTTGTGCAGGTTCGGGATCATAATAGAACCGTCATCGGCATAACTGTATTCCGCTTCAGGGCGCTGCAACATGCCTAAGGTATCTGCAGCGTATTGATCTTCAATTTCTGCTAATTCACCACCTACCGATGGCTCATCCGGCATGTTGACGCTATCTGGGTATACTAATTTTTTCAGCATTGGGCGCACTACAGCAAGGATCAATACCAAAACCACTAATGCTCCCAGTACGAGCTTTATCACACGCCAAAACCAAGGTTGCTCCCACAATTGAGGCGCTGGAGCAGCCTCGATAAGCTGATCCATAAATGGCACGGTAACCACTTCAATCACATCACCGCGCTGGGTATTAAAACCGACAGCACCTTCTAGTAAGCGGCGGATATTGGCAAGTTCTTGCTCAGTCCGCGCCACCCGGTTAACACTGCCATCTTCTGCCATTGGCGCATTTTTAAAATCAACAGCCACGGAAACACTGACACGACGTAGTGTGCCAATTTGCTGACGAGTATGGCTAATAGTGGTATCGAGTTCGAAATTACGTGTCGCCTCTTTATGGCTACTACCCGATGTTTGCTTTACCGATTCTGTTGCATTAACTTCTTGAGGAATATCTGATGCCATTGGAGGTTGATTTGATAAGGCGCCAGGGATCCCGCCACTAATGCCGCCATTAGAATTGTTCTCTACAACCATCTCGCTTCTTAATGCTGGTAAGTCTGGATTATAGCGCTTGGCAGTTTGTTCAACCGCGGTGAAATCCATGCTGACATCAACTTGAGATGTGAAGTTCTCAGGACCTAAGATTGGCATCAGAATCGACTCAACTTTATTGCGATATTCTGATTCTTTCTGCTGAACAATTTCAAGCTCACGTCGAGCAATAGCTGATACGCCGTCTTGACTGCCAGAATTAAGTAAGCGGCCGTTAGCATCGGTCACGGTGACTTTATTGGGCTCAAGGTTATGCACCGCAGAAGCCACGATATCGACAATGGAGTCGACTTCTTCTTGAGCTAAACCACTGCGCCTTGTACTCACTACAACCGTTGCACTAGGTTTTGAACGGTTTCTAGCAAATACGTTTTCTTTCGGTAAGGCTAGAATCACTTTTGCGCGGGTCACGCTTTTTAATTCTTCGATGGTACGGGCAAGATTTTGTTCTTGGCTGTGCTTTAAGCGCGCTTGCTCCATACGCTGACTGACGCCAAAGCCACTATCTTTAGATAAGAAATCATCTTTATTCGCAGCACTATCTAAGCCTTCACGACTTAAGATCATCTTTACATCTTGATACTTATCCTCGGGCACTTTAACCACGTCACCCTGGATCTCATATTTCACCTGATTTTTGTCTAAAACATCAAGTACCTGCACCATTTCAGCGGTACTCATCTGCCCTAGGGGGCGATATTCGGGTTCTTGAGCCCAGATCATCACAAAAACAGCTAAGGCTAGACAGATAGCAAGCGCCAAAATCATCGTCACTTGGCGTAACATATCGACGCCACCTAAGGACCCCATTAAGCCAGGCTTATGTTCTTCTTGAACACCAGATGTTTGCGGGTTGGTTGCTAAACCAGAACCTGTACCTACGACCATTTCTGTACTCACTATTGCACCCTGTTTCTACGTAATAACGGCCTAAACAGGCATACTCATAATTTCTTTATAAGCTTCTACGAGCTTATTGCGCACTTGCACGGTTGCTTCAAAAGCAACGCTTGATTTTTCTCTAGCGATCACGGTATCAGATAAAGTGACTGTGGTATCTCCCATATCGAGCCGAGTGGCGAGATTAGCAGCATTTGATTGAAGTTCGCTTACATTTCCAACAGCTTGCGACAGCAGCTGACCAAAATCACTACCTGAAGTATTTTGAACCTGGCGCGCAATGCCCGTTTGAATGCTTGAAGTACCAATTTGACCATTAAGTGACTGCATCTCTTGCAGTAATGAATTCGCACCAATTTGCATACTTAGCTCCCATGTCGTTTTCTTGACGAAAATGTTGATATAGCGAGATAAAGCAAATAGCTTGCCAGTTTGTAAAAAGAAGGGGAAGTGCCAAGAAGGACGCTACGCTGCGAGGACGTGACTGCGTCACTTCGAGAGCGCCACTTCGTGACTTCTAGGGAACGAGAAAAAGCCAAGACGTTAAAAACAGAGACGGGAAAACAATAGACGAACGGCCTGCGGCCTGACGGCACGTGACTGTTTGATTTAATTGAATGTCACTACGGAACGCTTCGCTTACGGAAAAGCCTTAAAAGATTAAAGCGACGGCATAAATGCCGACCTACTTTTAAAGAAGGTGCTAGGAAAGTCAGGTTCTAGGTTAAAGCTGAGACGGCAAACGCGAAGACGAACGGCCTGCGGCCTGACGGCACGTGACTGTTAGATTTAATTGAATGTCACTACGGAACGCTTCGCTTACGGAAAAGCCGATTAAAGCATAAACGATTTAGAGCCGAATAGAGCTGAGACGATAAAGCCGGAAAAGCTTGTACCGTCTCTTCCTAGCCCTTTATTAACGTAGGTCGGGATTTATCCCGACAAACCTTGTGTGTGCCTCCCTAATTGATGGGCTGAAGCCCAACCTACAAAAAATTATTTTATGTGCTCTCATCTCAGCTTGTACCTTCTCAGCTTGTACCTTCTCAGCTTGTACCGTCAGCGCAGCGTTCTGTGAGAGAGCCTGCGCACGTTCCGTCTTCCGTGAGCGAAGCGTTCGTCTTAGCTTTTAAGCAGGTATTTGAATTCCTGAGTCGCGCATTTTTGCCATCTTATAGCGCAGCGTTCTGGCACTGATGCCAAGTTTTTCAGCAACTAACTTTCGACTGCCATTACATTGAGTCAAGGTTTCTAAAATAATCACATGTTCTTGTGCTTTAAGCTCATCACCTAAACCTTCAAGCTCTGCGGGTTTATTAACAACTAAAGGTGTGCTTTCAGGGTTAAAATCTAATTCTACTGAATCGATAATAATGTCTGCTGCCGTTATTTCTTTTGCAGTGCATAGAATCAAGGCTCTTTGAATTACGTTATCAAGCTCTCGCACATTGCCAGGCCAGCGATGAGTCAATAAACGTCGTGATGCGCATTCGCTTAATTCGGGTAACTCACTGTAATTAGCAATCAATGCATGACGTTGCAGTAGATGCCTTGCCAAGGGCAAAATATCGGCTGGACGTTGATTAAGTGAAGGCCAGGTCAGCGGGAATACGTTGATACGATAATACAGATCTTCTCTAAACTCGCCCGATGTTGCCATGGCTTTTAAATCACGATTAGAAGTAGCAAGCACCCGAACATCAAGCTTTATCGTTTTACGCCCGCCTAAACGTTCAACTTCGCGCTCTTGTAGTACACGCAACAGTTTTGCCTGCAGCCCCACCTCCATCTCAGAGATCTCATCGAGTAATAAGGTGCCACCTTGTGCTTGCTCAAACTTACCTGGACACGCTTGATAGGCGCCAGTAAACGCTCCTTTCTCGTAGCCGAACAGGGTAGCCTCGAGCATATTTTCAGGGATTGCTGCGCAGTTAATCGCCACGAATGGCTGCTCGGCGCGTTGACTATTTTGATGAATATATCGAGCCAACACCTCTTTACCACAGCCACTTGGTCCCATAATCATCACAGATGCATCAGAGGCCGCTACGCGCTGCGCCAGAGCCAATAACGCCAAGCTCTTTTCATCAGCCACAATCGGTGTGCCTTCAGCAGCCTTTGCCGGCATATAGCGAGAAACTTGATTAACTAATACTTCGGCAGAAAACGGCTTTGATAAATAATCCACCGCACCCAACTTCATTGCATTAACAGCATTATCGATAGTTGCATAAGCCGTCATTAACAATACTGGAACTTTAGGATGGTGCTGCTGTAAGTAATTAAGCAGACCTATCCCACCGACGCCTTCCATCTGCACGTCACTAATAACCATATCAAAGCGTTGGCTTTTTAAGGTCAAAATGGCTTCTTCGGCACTGCCAACATCGACGCAATCATAATGAGCTAGCATCAAGGTATCGAGTAACGCTTCGCGCAGTGATGCGTCATCTTCTACCAGTAACAACTTACCTTCAGACATGCTGGCTCTCTCCTAGTACTTGCTCATTTTTGATGGTTGTCAGCAATGGAAACTTCAATGAAGCTGTGCAGCCATTGCCCGGGTGGCAACTAAACTGCATCTTTCCACCATGGTTACTCACTACCGACTGCACCACGGCTAAACCTAAACCTGTACCTTGAGATTTGGTAGTAAAAAAAGGTTCTAATACCTTTTGTTGCATAGCCGCATCCAGCCCCTTGCCATTGTCGATGACATCAAGGTGTAGAGCCGTATTAGTATCAAATGCATGTAACGTGATTTGGTTTGCGCCCGCTTCGATACTGTTCATCACTAGATTATTGATTGCTGAACACAAAGCGGCATCATTGGCTCTAATTTTTTGCTTTGATTCATTATTAAAAACCAACTTACAGGCCTTTTGCTCTGCGATTGGCTGGCAATTACTCAACACGTTATCAACCACTTCTTCAATAACAATAATATTATCAAGTTCTTGCTGACGTCCTTTTGCCATTAACAGCATATCGTTGACCTGATGCTCTAACTCATTAAGTCTATCGACAAGCTTACCTTGAAAGCGCTTTCTAGCATCATCAGATATCTTGGTGCTTGCAAGATTAGAGGCATACAGCAGTGCTGCACTTAACGGCGTTCTGACTTGGTGAGCAAGAGTTGCCACCATTTTACCTAACGCTGATAACCGTTGTAGATGGGACAGGTTTTTTTGCAGCAATCGCGTTTCAGTTAGATCCGTTAACACAATTAACTGCCCAGGCTCTGGTGTTAGCGGAGTAATAGCAAGCTTAACTCTACGACCGTTTCGTAAAGAAACCTCATGGCCATCATCATCTTGGGGTGAAAAAGCGCGATTTATTATTTGTAGCCAACGTAAACCTTCAAGCGGGCTACCGAGCAGTTCTATCGCGACGGGATTTGCATCGGTGACCATACCATCGCCATTTATAATCACCACGCCTGAAGGCATCGCCTGCAGAATATGATCCAAGCGATTTGACATATTCGCGGCCTGCTGCACATCAACCAGCTGTGGACGCTTTACAGCATTGACATCAACAACATGTGCTTTGCCAACGGCATCAGTCGCATTAGCTGTATCGATTTGTGGTTTTGGAATAGCGGACATGGTGGCCCCGTCAAAAAAACTGCATTTGAATGGGGTGAAGCAGGAAGTGTGCCAGTTGTTTAAAGCTAAGAAGGACGCTGCGCTGCGAGGACGTGACTATTGACTTTAATTGAATGCTACTGCGAGAGCGTCACTTCGTGACTTCTAGGTTCTAGGTTAAAGCTGAGACGGGCATGCAGAGACGAACAGCCTCAGGCCTCACGGCACGTGGCAGCTTGATTAAATTGAATGCCACTACGGAACGCTTCGCTTACAGAAAAGATTAAAACGGCGGCAATAATTGATATACAAAACCGAAAAACCGCGATGAGCCATAAAAAAGCCAGAAGACTCATCTTCTGGCTTATTCAAAAAAGTAGGTAAATATCGAAAGTTCACTTTGATTCAAACCATCTTAGCGTGATAAACAGTCTTTGCTTGTGTTTTTCCTAGAAGCGAAGCGCTCTAGCAGGACGAAGTCCGTCCTCGAAGTGAGCCTGCGAACGTTCCGTCTTCCGTGAGCGAAGCGTTCGTCTTAGCTTGAACCGGCTTTTATCAATCTTTACCCATACCGTATTTACGCATTTTCTCAACTAGCGTAGTACGACGAATACCGAGCATTTCTGCTGCGCGGGCAACCACGTTGTCTTGTTGATCTAGCGCTTGCCTGATCATATCAATTTCAAGCTCAGCCAAAAGATCTTTCAGATTAACGCCTTCCGGGGGTAATTCACTTGGAAAACGGGTTTCTGGAATGTCGATTGGCTCTTCATCATTAAAAATTGACGCTAAGGCATCGCGCTCAAGCTGCTCTTCACTGATCTCAACGCAATATTCAGGCACATCAATATGACGATACTTAATCGGTAAGTCATTTACATCGACTAATCCACCCGGATAGAGAATGGTTAACCGCTCAACCAGATTAGAAAGTTCACGTACGTTGCCAGACCATGAGTGCTCTTTCAACGACTCAATAGCTCGTTGAGTAAAACGAACTCGACCACGGCCTTCGTTATAAACGCGACTCACCAACTCTTGCAGTAATAGTGGGATATCTTCTTTGCGCTCACACAAAGCTGGCATTTCAATAGGGAAAACATTCAATCTGTAATACAGATCTTCTCTAAATCCGCCCTCTTCAATCATAGTTTCTAAGTTTCTATGAGTGGCAGCGACAACGCGAACATCAGCAGAGATAGACTTACTGCCACCAACACGTTCAAACATCCGTTCTTGCAAAACGCGTAGCAGTTTTACTTGCATCTGCAGGGGCATATCACCAATCTCGTCTAGAAATAACGTGCCTTTTTCAGCCAGTTCGAAACGGCCTTTACGGGCACTAATCGCGCCTGTAAATGAGCCTTTTTCGTGACCAAAAAGTTCACTTTCTAATAACTCGGCAGGGATAGCACCACAGTTGACCGGAATAAACGGGCCATCACGGCGATCGGAGATATAATGAATATTACGGGCTACAACCTCTTTACCCGTACCCGATTGCCCAAGAACTAGAACTGTAGCTTCAGAGCTTGCAACCTGGTTAATAAGGTGACGGACATTAGCAATGCCTTCACTGCGACCGACCAAACTTCTAAATAATTTAGTCTGATTGGCACTTGTTGGGATCTCTGGACGTTTAACTTGTCCATAGACCTGACAGAAATGAAGTAATTCAGTTAATTGCGGATAGTTTAATGGCTCCTCGATGCTTCCAAGAATATTCGACGCTTTCACGTCGCCTCTTTCACCGAGCAATAAAATAGGCTGCCATGGAAGCGCACTAGCCAAAGACTGAGTCAGTTCTTTCGATTGATTTTCAGACGGTAAAACAATCGCACGAAAACGCGTTTGCTTAGTATGCATTTCAAGTTTATCAAAATCGATCAGCTCGACTTGCTCACCTAAAAACTCAAATACACACGACAAGCGATTAATTCGCTCAGACTGGTTACCGATAAGTAGAATTCGTTGATCTGTTTGCATCATTCCGAAGGCCGTTAGGCTTAAATATTTCAGCGCATTAATTATTAGTGTTCGTTGCTTTTCTCAAGCCAATTTTTACAAGCCATTATCTGGCCGGTAGTTATCTAAAATTCATTCTCAAATATCTACCGAATAGAATAGTGTATTATCAGCCCGTTATTAGCAAGCCCCTGATGGATTTTATGAGGAACAGACTAAGTTTTAGGTTAAAAACTCTACTTTATAATCAGTAGTTAGACATATTATTGACAGGTGACAAAAAGGAGTGACGAATCACTCCTATTTAAGCGACATAATTTAGTTTTGCGAAGAGACTTCATGCAGCTCTGTCGGGATCGTATCCCAAGCTTCTTTAATGACCCTTAAAATATCCGTTGCATCATCAATTGCTTTAACGTCGTTATTGATATTGGCTTCAGAAATTCTACGGATCATAAAATCATATAAAGCGCTTAGGTTGCTAGCAACGTCACCTTCAGCCTCCATATTCAAGCTGCTGTTTAACCCTGCGACAATACTTATCGCTTTGCCTAAACTGACACCTTTTAGTTCTAGGTTATTCTGTTCGATGGCATAACGTCCCTGAGCTAAGCGCTCTAACGCTCCGGCAAACATCATCTGGATGACCTTGTGTGGTGAAGCTACAGCAATACTGCTATCTAATGAGACCTTACGATATGATTGAAGCGAACCTCTCATAAATACCTACCTATTTGAACCTATTGTCTTGTAAAGATTGGTTTGTCGTCTGCCCTTACGGAGCACCCCTAATAGAGCTTCCCGATCGGCAAGAACGTTACGTGCCCTTAACCCAAATTCCTGACTACTCTCAGCGAGCTTTTGTATGTAAGATCTGTCTAGCTGCTGTTCATCGCTGACTAACTGAGTAATCAAAGTTTGACGGCTACCAATAGTATCTTGCAATTTAGATACCAAACTGTCACTTTGCTCATCTTCAAACAGCGTATTTTCCAAACTATCTAACAATTGCGATAACGCATCATCCAGTTTTGCTAACTCGATGGCTCGTGTTTCAGTGCTTAAATGTGAGCTTAAATGTGAGCTTAACTGTGAGCTTATCTGTGAATTTAACATCTAGCGACTCTCGCTTTGGTTAGAATAACTATTTTTGTGGCACCATGCCGGGTAACGAATCAAGCCTTGAAAACAGATCATTAGACTGTTGATTTAAACTCGCTACCACTAAATCCATGGCATTAAACTGAGCGAAGAGTCGCTTTTCATATGCAGCCATTTTCATTGCTAATTGCTCGCGACTATCGGTAATGCGTGATATTTGGTTATCTAGGGTTTCATCACGGCTGTCAATCGTACCGCCAGATTGCACATAGGTTTCGACTAATCCATCGAGCCTTGCCGCAAGTCCTGTGTCTTCAGCACTGAACATCTCTCGAATTTGCGGCATATCATTGTCGAGCGCGTTATCTAATATTTTTTCGTCTATCTCAAGCGTACCTTGCTGAGTGGTCTTCACGCCAATATTGGCCAGCATGGTCGCACCCTCAGCGGTATCGAAACTACTGGACAATACGCCCCGCAGTTGACTCTGAATGCTGCGCACCATGGCATCACCTTGCAAAATCCCGGCTGTTTCAGTTTCTGGATCGTAACCCGATAACTCTGAAACTGTGCCCATTAACGCATTATAAGACTCAACAAAGCCTTCGACGCTTTTCTTCACCGAATCGGTATCAGGAGAGATTGTTAGCGTGGTGCTTTTAGCAACATCATCAGCTTTGAGGGTTAAACTGACGCCGGTAATGACGTTCTCGACATCATTACTGCCTGATGTCACTTTCAAACCATCGACATAAAGCACCGCATCTTTAGCCGCACTGAGCTCGGTCATGGTGAAGGTGTCAGCCAAGCCTGTGCCGCCATCGGTATCGGTCGCAGTAACGGTTATGTTATTGGCTGTGCCGGTTTCATCGGAGGTCATGACTAATTGTGGGCCATTGTCACCATTAATAATGGTGGCTGTCACGCCGACGTTGTCTTCAGCATCGTTGATTTTCTGCATCACAGTTTCGAGTGAATCACCCGCTTCGACCGCAACGATAAAATCTTTGCCATCGACACCAAAAGTCAACGAGCCCTCGCCTAATGCTGCCGTTGCATCAGCTACTGCCGCCGAGCCAATTTTTTGACTTTCGGCTAATTGTTCTACTTCAATTTTATAGCTGCCTGAAACGGCGGTCTCATCGGCAGTTGCACTGATAAAATCACTATTTGATAGTTTAACCTTGCGTGCAATAAAGGTATCGGGGTCAGTTAACTTCTCAAGACTGTCTTGAAACTCAGTAAGTGCACTCTTTAGTGAGCCCATACCCGATATTTGCGCGTTAAGCTTGCCCTCATTGGCATCAAACTTGGCAACTTTTGGATCATTTTCGACACCCACTAACGCCGACACAATGCCATTGATATCCATTCCAGAACCAATACCAACCGATGTTAATCCCATGACAACCTCAACTTAACTAAAACTAAACTATGAATACTGACTTATTTGGACTTAAACGTTAATAGTGCTATTAAACCTGAGTAGACATCAACAAGCCATCCATCTCAGCTATTTTTTCATGCAATTTAATGGCCAACTCTAATGCTTCTTCATTGGGGATCTGTCTGATCAGATCGCCCGTATCGATATCAAGTACACTCACCACTTGTTGCCCTAGCGATTCATCAATTTTAAATGCTAAGCCCTTACGCAGCATAGACATCATATCAGACAGCTCTGTCACGACCGATTCCATCTGTACAATCGACTCACCCTGCGAGGAATCTTTCGATTTGTTGCTTTTTTCGGTAGCATTAACCTCTTCTATAAGCGTATCTATAGTAAGGCCGCCAAGCTTATTTTGACTATCTTTATGGGCGTTAAGCGTGATATCAACAGCCATCGCCCCTAGTGCATTGTTAGTTACATTGACATCCATCACATCACTCCTGTGCTTTCATTTCCTTCGAGTTTCATCTCACAGCTACTTTACTAACTGTTATTCAATTAACGCATTACGATTAAACAATAAAGGGAGAGCCGATTCCGACCCTCCCTTTGATATCAGCGATACTGATTGCTAATCCTATTTAAATCCAGAGGCTTTACCCTAGGATTACAATAGTGACAATGCTGCTTGTGGCAACTGGTTAGCCTGTGCAAGCATCGCAGAAGAGGTTTGCGATAGGATCTGCTGCTTAGTCAGCTCTGCAGTTTCTTTAGCAAAATCAACATCTTGAATACGACTACGTGCATCAGACACGTTAGACTGAACATTACTTAAGTTATTAATGGTAAAGTTCATACGGTTTTGAACCGCACCTAAGTCGGCACGTTGACCATCAATACCTGCGATTGCGGCATCAATTACAGCTAACGCATCTTGTGCGCCACCCGCACTAGTAATATCCACGCCTTCAACGTTCGTCATTGATGAGTTGCCCGTAGCAGTTGAAAATACATCAGCATTCGCACCAGCGATTGAGAAATCCTTTCCTTTACCATTGAGCTCAATACTACCTACCGCAATTTGATTGACTGCATCTGCAAGTGTTGTAGCCTCACCAGCATGGTTACCTAAAGCTGCCGCTGCGTCACCAGCAGTATTAGCGATTGATACTGAGATATCATCATCAGAATTCAATACCAGCGACCCATCATCGCTTATTGATGCTGTAACACCAACACCATCCGTTTGATTAATGGCATCGGCCATCTTTTCAACACTTTGGTTTTCTACTACTACAGCTTTACCATTGACGGTTAATGTCGCACCTGCGTCATTTGAAATGCTTGAAAACGTTAACTCATTATTAACAGATGCTTCAACGCCTAATTTACTAGATTCTGCATTGATTGCAGCAGCAATGTCCTTAGAACTATCATTAGCAGAATACGCTATTACAGATGTACTTCCTTCTGAAGTAGACAAACGTAAATCGGTCTCAGCCGTTGTGCCATTATCTGTAGCATGGGTAACAAACTTACCTGTTGCAGTGCCATCTTTGCTGAAATCTTTATTGTAATCGTTAGAGCCTAATGACGATGAACTTGTATTTTTCAATGAAACAGATATTGTTTCATTGGCGTTAGAACCCACTTGAAAGTCTTGTGTGCCATAACTTCCATCTAATAGCTTCTGACCACCGAAAGAAGTGGTTTCAGAGATACGGGTTAATTCAGCATTTAGTGACGTAATTTCTTTTTGCATGGCACCGCGATCTTCAGCAGAGTTTGAACCGTTGGCTGACTGTAAAGATAAGTCTCGCATACGCTGCAAGATGTTAGTCGACTCTTGCATCGCCCCTTCTGCGGTTTGCGCGATAGAGATACCGTCGTTAGCGTTACGCATAGCGACACCGATACCGTTAATCTGGCTGGTCATACGGTTAGAGATCTGCAGACCTGCAGCGTCATCTTTAGCGCTGTTAATACGCAGACCTGATGATAGACGCTCCATCGAAGTTTGAACGTTAGAGTTAGCACTGTTTAGGTTGCCCTGTGCTCGCATTGAAGTCACGTTAGTATTTACTGAAATAGCCATTATTAATTCCCTCTTACCTTACTTAGACTGCACTAAAAACATTTGTTTAATTACAGTGTTTTAATTAATGCCTGTCTTGGTAAAGTCAGGCGAATCATCTTGGTTACAATATCTATAACGGCCAGTTGTTTTTAAGCTTTAGGCTTTTTTTTGATTTTTTTTGATTTTTTTTGATTTTTTTTGATTTTTTTTGATTTTTTAGCAAAATGGATTTAGCGATACACAAACTCAATAGGAATATACAGTTAAGAAGTCTTCACATGTAGGTACTCAGACGCTAGAGCGCTTCGCTGCTAGGACGCGGCTTCGCCCTGCTATATAAGCAAAAGCCACAGCTATTCACCACAGAGTTCACAGAGCGCTTAGCTACACGGAGAAAGGCAGCGACAAGATTAGTCAGCTAAGGTATGAGGTGTTAAGAGATAAAAGGCAGGGATGGACTGTTGCCATACAAATAAAAAAGCAACAGCAAGTACCACTTGGGTCTTGCTGTTGCTTTTACTGTTACGGGTAAGAAGACAAATCTAGCAGGAGCGGAGCGACGCTCTCGCCGTGACGAAGTCACGTCCTAGAGTCTTCTCAGGCCATTCGTCTTTAAACCGTCCTTGCCTTAACCTGTACTGCCTTAACCAACCCAGTATTAACCTAGCAGTGACAAGGCTGTTTGCGGTAACTGATTCGCTTGAGCAAGCATGGCAGAAGAGGTTTGTGACAGAATCTGCTGCTTAGTAAGTTCCGCAGTTTCTTTAGCAAAATCCACATCTTGAATTCGACTACGGGCATCTGTTACATTTGACTGAACATTGCTTAAGTTATTAATGGTAAAGTTCATACGGTTTTGTACCGCACCTAAGTCGGCACGTTGACCATCAATACCTGCGATTGCAGCATCAATTACAGCTAACGCATCTTGTGCGCCACCCGCACTAGTAATATCCACGCCTGCAACGTTCGTCATTGATGAGTTGCCCGTAGCAGTTGAAAATACATCAGCATTCGCACCAGCGATTGAGAAATCCTTTCCTTTACCATTGAGCTCAATACTACCTACCGCAATTTGATTGACTGCATCTGCAAGTGTTGTAGCCTCACCAGCATGGTTACCTAAAGCTGCCGCTGCGTCACCAGCAGTATTAGCGATTGATACTGAGATATCATCATCAGAATTCAATACCAGCGACCCATCATCGCTTATTGATGCTGTAACACCAACACCATCCGTTTGATTAATGGCATCGGCCATCTTTTCAACACTTTGGTTTTCTACTACTACAGCTTTACCATTGACGGTTAATGTCGCACCTGCGTCATTTGAAATGCTTGAAAACGTTAACTCATTATTAACAGATGCTTCAACGCCTAATTTACTAGATTCTGCATTGATTGCAGCAGCAATGTCCTTAGAACTATCATTAGCAGAATACGCTATTACAGATGTACTTCCTTCTGAAGTAGACAAACGTAAATCGGTCTCAGCCGTTGTGCCATTATCTGTAGCATGGGTAACAAACTTACCCGTTGCTGTGCCATCTTTGCTGAAATCTTTATTGTAATCGTTAGAGCCGATGCTATCTGCACTGGTATTCTTTAATGTTATAGAGATAGTCTCGTTGGCGTTAGCTCCCACTTGGAAGTTCTGCGTACCATAATCACCATTAAGTAACTTCTGGCCACCGAAAGAGGTGGTCTCTGCAATACGGGTTAATTCGGCCTGCAATGATGTCATCTCTTTTTGCATAGCGCCGCGGTCTTCAGCTGAGTTTGAACCGTTAGCCGATTGTAGAGACAAGTCACGCATACGCTGTAAGATGTTAGTTGACTCTTGCATCGCACCTTCAGCCGTTTGCGCGATTGAGATACCGTCGTTGGCATTACGCATGGCGACGCCGATACCATTGATCTGGCTGGTCATACGGTTAGAGATCTGCAGACCTGCAGCATCGTCTTTAGCACTGTTAATACGCAAGCCTGAAGATAAACGCTCCATTGAGGTTTGCGTGCTTGAGTTTGCGCTGTTTAGGTTGCTCTGCGCTCGCATTGATGTAACGTTAGTATTAACGCTAATAGCCATGTTATTACCCTCTTGTTAATTGATCGCCAAGAAATAAACTTGGCTAAAATTGTTAATAGTAAAATTGTATCGGTTACTGCTGTTTAAAATGATTTCGACTGTCTTGTCTTGTCTCATCATTAAGCGCTGTGCATTAAGCACGGTAGTAACCAGAGGACGCCAAAGATTGAATTTAAACTTTGGTGTCAAATAATTTAAAAAGACAAACTCTTTAATCTTTTTAATGCTTTTTTCGTGCCAGTTTTACTTAAATGCCGAAAAATAAGTCGATATAAGATAATTCGATAATTGCTAAGACGGTTTAGGCTGAGACTATACAAACAGGGATGATGCAAGCAGAGACGGGTGCTTTAGCAACATACATAGTGCACAGGACGTCCTTCTAATCCCCCGACTCCCACTCCCTAGTTTCTAGATATAGTCAAACAGCGAAGCTGAGCCCACCTTACTAAACACACTCGAAATGGCATTCAATGCCATCTGCTGTTTCTCAAACTCGGTGATGGCTGCGGCGTAATCTAAATCTTCAAGCATTGATAAAGCCGATTGATTCACCAGCTGATCTTCTTTATGCAAATCGGTATAGCTCTCTAAGCTTTTGAGACTATTGCCCGCAACACTGCGGCTAGTTGCCATCAACTCTTGGCCACTATTGACGTTATTTAATAGCTGCGCCATTTCCGACTGACCTTGAGGGCTATTGAGCTTGCCGCCGTCCTCAAGTAGTGAAATAGCACTGTTTAAGGTATCGAAAATATTAGAATTGGACTCTGGCGACATTGAAAATGAATCACCGGCAACCAGTGTCCCTTTAAACTGCAATTCAATGCCGTCAACGGCAACAGGCTGACTTGGGTCAAAATTAGGGATACTGGTCACTACACCCAACGAGTCGGTGACATTAAGTTCAAGTCCACCAACGCCGTTATCAGCGAAAGCAAAGCTGTAATCACCCGCTACAGGTAAAGTGCTATCTGTCACTTTGGCGCTTTCAACACTGAAACTGCCGGTTTGAGACGTCGAATAATTGACGCTGTAATCCCCCATGGCATTGGCTGCATTCATAAAAACGCTATCGCCGGCAATGTTGCTGCCAACCGTTACGCCAGAGGCCACTATGGTGTCTCTGACTCCTGAGTCGCCGCTGTAAACCACTTTGCCATTGTTATCAAAAGCAAATGGGTCACCATCTGTATTGAAACCACCAAACAAACTATTTCCGGATTCATCTTTACTATTGGCAATCGACAGCAACTCTTCTAGGCTGCTGCGCATCTCGTCGGCAATAGCTTGCCGGTCGGTGTCAGTCAAGGTGCCGTTTACTGAACGCAGCATGCCCTCGTGCATACTTGATACTAGCGTTTCAGCGCTGCCTATTTTGCTTTCGCTCACAGCAAGATTACCTGTAGCGTAATCAATATTTTTGAGGAATTGATTGGTTAACGCGCTCTGCTGGTTTAGGTTATTAATCCCAGCGGCTGCAACAGGATCATCACCGGCAGTATTAACCTTTTTACCCGATGCTAATTGCTCTAAAATCTGGCTAGTTGCTGACTGGCCTTTTAAGACATTACTACTGGTTTGATGAAACATTTGCGCGGTAGAAATTCGCATAATCTTAATCCCTGTTACTAACGTCTTAACCCTAGGCGCTTTAAGCGATAAGCCCTGTAGCTAATCTGATTAACTCTTTAAGCGTGCAGCGCTAGCGCAGTGAGCTAAATAATGTGTTGAATATTTCATTGGCGGTGGTCATGATCCGCGCAGATGCTTGATATGACTGCTGAAAACGCATTAGATTTGCCGCCTCTTCGTCAAGATTCACCCCTGATACACTTTGAACCCGTGTATAGGCTTGGTTGTAAATAGCATCTGCTGAGCCCATCGACATTTCAGCCGACTTAGTCTTACTGCCTATATCTAAGGTTGTGTTTTCAAAGACATCAGTCAGCGTGGTTTTTCCGCCGTTCATCAACTTGGCCTCATTAAGCTTTGCCATGTTCACCAGGTTAGTGTTATCACCTTCGGCAAACGACAAATCGAAGCTGAACTTCTCTGCTGTAGCCGCAGTAGAATCAATCTCAAAGGTAAAACCATGTGCGCTGATAGTTGGCGGCGTGTAAGTCGCTGCTGCGCCCAGTGATGTACCATCAACGTCAAACACTTCAAAGGTTGGCGGTACGGCTGACGGGTCGATTTCAAAGGTAAGTTCGGCGCCCGTTACCGGGAAGTTTGCCGCACTTCTATCGTCAATGCTGACTAAACTCACGTGACTATTGCCTGTATTGGCGGCATCAGCAGTAATTTTAGTTCCCGCCGCGGCAATGCCTTTGCCGTCGGTCATCTCGACCGATAGTGACGCTGCAGCACTAGAAGTTGGGCGTATTTCAAAGGTATCACCCGGGGCCAATGCACTCACATCATCAATATTGATACTAAAGCCATCAGCGCTTTTAAGCTGGTTATCTGTTAGCGTTAAGGTGGTTACATTGCCAGTCGTTGAATCTTTAAGTTCATACTCTCCTGCATCTGTAAACTTAAGCTCGTAACTATTGCCCGTTAAGTCGCCGACATCATCAATATTGACACTTAGATTGGCGGTACCGGTATTGCTTGATAGCGCCCCAACGCGACCGAGTTGCATAGATGGGTCGTTAATGTCGGTAAAGATATTGCCACCCACTTGGCCATTTAAGTCAAACCCTTGAGCCTGGGCTTGGTTAAACGCATCGCTCACTCCTAAAGCAAATTGACCCAGCTCCATTTGCGATGGAATTAATGTTTCATCGCGATAATTAACTAGGGCGCCTAACTGACCACCGAGTTTGCTCGCATCAATAATCATGCTCTTGCTACCCGATTGCGCCGTAATTTGCAGCTCATTTGGGTAAGGGTCGCCTTGGGCGGTTCCCATTTGCATCGACATTTCGCCCGAGACCAACATCATCGAACCGCCGAGCATAATGCTCTTGGCTCCAGACTCTAGTGGTACTACGTTGACAGAGGCATACTCACTGAGCTCAAGGATCAACGCATCTTGCTTGTCTAATAACTGCATATCTTGACCTTGAGACTTCATCAGCTCACGGTTGATACTGCCCAGTTCATTACTGATCTCATTGATCCGGTCGGTCACGGCAGAGATCTGGTCGTTGGTTTGGGTCATTTGCCCATCAAGATGACCTTGCATCTGATTAACACTATTAGCTAGCTGATTCGCACTGGTTAACAACGAACCACGCAGACCCATATCACCTGGGATATCAGCCAACGCGTTCATGCTCGCGAAGAAATCATTTAGCCCTTGCGGTACCGCTTTGCCTATTTGCGAAAACAGTTGGTCAAGCTCACTCATCTTGCTAAAGGTAGTTTGTGATTCACTGACCGCAGTAGAGCCAATGCGAAGCTCGCGCGCCGCATAATCGTTGTAGACACGTTTAACGTCTGACACATAAGTGCCTGCGCCATAAAAATCATTGCCCACACGCTGTGAATCCAGTGTCGACTGTGACACTACCTGACGGTTGTAGCCTGCAGTATTGGCATTGGCGATGTTATTACTGGTAATAGCCAGTTGCGACTGCGAAGCCAGTACACCTGTACGAGCAATATTCATTAAATCTAAAGACATGAGTACTGGCTCCCGACTTCAAGAGATTGAACAAGTCTTTTCTTCATTGCTTAACCCCTTGCAAGACATCGTTAAAGTCTCGAGTAATGGTTTTCATGACCTGAATAACCTTATCGGCGTATTTAGGGTCGGTGGCATAGCCTGCATCTTGCAAGGATCGGATAAATGCTTGTGGATTAGCAGCTTGATTCATGGCGTCTTGATAACGCTCACCGTTAGAAACAAATGACACAAAGTCATTAAAGCTCTGACCGATATCGTCATAAACTCTGAAATTAGCGCGCTGCTTAACCGCAATACCTTGCTCATATTCTAGGGTGCTAACCGAGGCTTTCTCGCCTTGCCAACGGTTGTCGGCCTTAATGTTAAACAGGTTATTACTCTGCTGCCCTTGATGGCCTTTTACCATTTTCTGACCCCAGCCCGTTTCTAGCGCTGACTGAGCAATCAAGACTTCAGGTGTGGTACCGAGTGCCTGCGCCGCTTTTTCTGCATGGGGATATAAACGGGCAACAAATTCATCTTGGCTGGTGAAGTTGGCTTGAGATTTATCGGCATTGCTTGCCGCTGACGGCAACACTTTGCCACTCAATACTGCATCTAATGTCTGCGACTGAGCGCTACTTGTTAATGCTTGTGGAGTCGATGACGCTTGAGTCACCGCACTTTGCTCTAGTGAGGCCGAATTCAGACTAACAGAGCTCTGGCGGGCTTGAGTCTGGGCAATAAGCGGTGAAACGGGGCGCGCCATAGCATCAGAGCCTGAAATACCAGAGGCTGGCATCTGTAACATATCAGGCTTATCCATTGTCAGCGCCGCAGCTTTCGAACCGCCATTAATATCGCCACGTAATACCGATGCGGGTGTGAGTGGACTGTTGGCTGGGTCGAGTTGCTGCACCATCAGATCGGCCAAGCCCAACATGCCTTCACCAGAAAGATTGAGCGACATCTGCTGATCATGCATCTGCTCATAGAACTTGGTGTACTGGCTGTTCATTGGGCTGTCAGACTCAAACACAGCATTAGCGTCACGCATGCTTTGCATCAGCATTTGCACGAAGATCCCCTCAAATTGCTGGGCAACTTCTTTTAATGCACTGGTTTCATCTTTTTGGGCTCTGGATCTTAATGAGTCCAAGCCTCCAAGATCCAGAAATTGCGATGCGTTCGACAGCTTCTCCATGACACCTTTCCAATAAAACTGACAATATTTAGATAATTATCAATTCACCATGCAAAGCGCCTGCCATCTTTAACGCTTCGAGTATCGCAAGCACATCTGACGGAGCCGCACCGACTAAGTTAACCGCCCGAACTAGCTCATCTAGCGTGGTTCCAGGGTTAAACATAAACATACGGCTGTCTTCTTCAGCCACATCAACGGTACTGTCGGTGGTGACAACCGTTTGTCCATTTCCAAAGGGATTTGGCTGTGAAACCTGAGTTGCTTCAGCAATCGTCACTGTTAAACCACCATGAGTCACCGCCGCTGGCAATAATTTGACGTTTTGACCCACGACAATCGTACCGGTGCGAGAGTTAACAATCACCTTGGCTGATTCTGCGGCGGGCTCAACTTCAATATTCTCAAGCGTTGCCAAAAAAGATACCCGCTGTGATACATCTCGTGGTGCACTGACTTGCACTGATGCTGCGTCAAGTGGCCTTGCCATGCCAGGGCCTAACAGATCGTTAATCGCATCGGCTAAACGTTTTGCAGTTGAGAAGTCCGCACGGCGCAAGTTAAAGGTTAAATGATCGCCGGTAGAAAATGGCGTTGCTACAGTACGCTCAATAATCGCGCCATTGGGTATACGTCCAACTGTTGGTGTGTTTTGAACAACTTTAGAGCCATCCATCCCTTCGGCGCTAAAACCACTGACAACCATGCTGCCTTGAGCAATGGCATACACATTACCGTCAACCCCTCTTAAGAAGGTTTGCAGTAACATGCCACCACGTAAACTCTTTGCTTCACCTAAACTTGAAACCGTAACATCTAGGGTTTGACCCGGCTTGATAAACGGCGGCATGTCTGCACTGACGGCAACAACCGCGATGTTTTTAATCTTGGGTCTAAAGTTATCAGGCAAGTTAATGCCAAAATTCTTCAACATGGTTTTAAAGGTTTGCTCGGTATAACGGGTCTTTTCCCCCGTACCCGGTAAACCCACCACTAAACCGTAGCCGATTAACTGGTTACTACGCACACCCTGTACGTTTGCAATGTCTTTGATACGCTGGGCATGAACGGGAGCCGTCAATACCAACATGACACATAGCAATGCTAATTTTAATTTCATCATCCTAAATCCTTAGCAATAGGCGCCAATATAGAGCCTAAAACGGCCACCAGCTGCCCATAAAGAACGAGGCTAACCACCCCACTTTTTGTACTTCGGCGAACGTACCCGTTCCGCTGTACTGAATACGAGCATTAGCCACTCTTTGTGAGTCAATCGTATTGTCAGGTCGAATATCTTGCGCGCGAACAATACCGGTAATGCGAACAAACTCGTCACCGTTATTGATGCTTATCCACTTTTCACCACGAATAACCAGGTTACCGTTATTAAGCACCTGCATCACGTTAGCTGAAATACTGCCAGATAAGCTGTTGCTTTGGTCGGCGTCAGATTCGCGCTTGGTATTCATGCTGTCTTTGTAGCGTAAATCGATGGGATTGCCGCCAATGGTCACATTGCCGCCGCCAGCATAAATGGGGTCAAGCGACAGATCTGTGCCTTTAGAGATCTCGTTATTGGCGCTCTTTTTAGCCTGAGTCTGCTCCATCAATAACACGGTAATGATGTCACCCACTTTTAACGCTTTAATATCAGAGTAAAGGCTCGATGCCTGACTATCTTGATACATAGAGCCGGTTGCAGCGATTTTGGTTGGCGGCGCTTCAGGATAAACTGGCGCGTAATAAGGATCATCAGCAATTGGCTTGCCATTGGTCGAATTACAAGCCGATAAAGCCACCATAAAGAAAACAGCCCACAAACGCTTCATAGTCAAAGCCTCTTAAAATATCTTAAAGATTCTGGTTAACGTAAGACAACATCTGGTCAACCGCAGAGATCACCTTTGAGTTCATCTCATAAATACGCTGACTTTCAATCAGGTTTACCAGCTCTTCGGTCACGTTCACGTTTGAGGTTTCAAGCGCCCCCTGACGGATTGCGCCCATACCATCGAGTGAAGCCGTACCTTGAATAGGTGTGCCACTTGCCCCAGTTTCTACGTACAGGTTTTGTCCCATTGGGTCGAGTCCCGACGGATTAATAAAATCGGATATGGCTAATTGACCTACCACTTGGTTTTCGGCATTACCTGGCGTCTTAACAGAGACTTCACCTTCTGCCGAGACGGTAATGCTAGTGGCGCCTTCTGGAATGGTGATAGCAGGCTGGATCACATAACCTGAACCCGGCGTTACGATTTGGCCTGTTTCATCTAAACTAAACTGACCATTGCGGGTATAAGCTGCGGTGCCATCTGGCATCTGCACTTCAAAAAAACCTGGGCCTTCAATCATCAAGTCGAGCGAGTTATCAGTGGTCAACATGTTGCCCTGAGTAAACATCTCTTGAGTTGCGACCACTTTAGTACCGGCGCCAATACTTAAACCATTGGGCAATTTAGTATTCGATGCGCTAATGCCGCCAGCTTGACTGACGTTTTGGTACAGCAAGTCTTCAAATACAGCACGGCTCTTTTTAAACCCGACGGTACTGGCGTTAGCCACGTTATTAGAAATAACTGAAATATCGGTTTGTTGAGCGTCTAAACCAGTCTTACTTATCCATAAAGCGGGATGCATAGTGTCTCTCCTAGCTTATGCGCATTAAGGAAGAGGACGCGCGATCGTTCTCTTCTGCTGTTTTCATCATTTTCACTTGCATCTCAAACTGACGCTGTAGGTCAATCATAGATACCATCTCATGGACGGCATTAACGTTACTGCCTTCCACTGCGCCGCTTAGCAGACCGACGCTTGGATCGGCCTGCGCATTCTCACCCGACATTAAACGGAACAAGCCGTCTTCACCGCGCATTAAATTTTGATTACCCGGGTTGACCAACTTGATGCGAGCAACCTCTTCAATCACCTCGGCTGTGGCACCTGACGGACGAACAGATACAATGCCATCTTGAGAGATTTCGACCTTTTCAATGGGTAGCGGCAATACAATCGGGCCATTGTCGCCTATCACTGCCGTGCCTCTATCATTACGCAGCACACCAGAGTTATCGAAACGCAAGCTGCCTGAACGGGTATACGCTTCACCGCCATTTTCAGCTTGCACAGCAATCCAGCCATCACCTTTGACGGCAATGTCTAAATCACGCCCAGTGGTTTTTATTGGACCGCTAGAAAAATTAGCTGACGGACTTTCTGTCATCGAGAACACGCGCGTAGGTAGACCTTCGCCAAAAGCCTGCATAGAGCGAGCTTGAGCAAGAGAGGCTTTAAAGCCATCTGTATTTGCGTTTGCTAAATTGTTGGCACTGACCGCCAACGAATTCATATTCTGTTTTGCGCCGCTCATCGCGACATAGAGCAATTTGTCCACTTTACACTCCGTCAAACTTCCGTCTAACGAAATTAATAGCAAACATCGTGCCAAGATATATAAAGAAGGACGCTACGCTGCTAGGACGTGACTATTGACTTTAATTGAATGCCACTACGAGAGCGTCGCTACACTCCTTCTAGGTTAAAGCTAAGATGAGAAAAGCTGAGACGGGCATGCAAAGACGAACGGCCTGCGGCCTGACGGCACGTGACTGTTTGATTGAATTGAAGGTCACTACGGAACGCTTCGCTTACGGAAAAGACTTAACAGATTAAACTGACGGCATAAATGCCGACCTACGAAAAAAGAAGGTTCTAGGTTCTAGGAAAGCATAAAGATCAAAGCAATTGCATAAATAAAACCAATGCAAGCTTTTGACTTTTATTGCGTTTTCTCTAGGACCTAGAAGCGTCCTCGAAGTGAGCCTGCGAACGTTCCGTCTTCCGTGAGCGAAGCGTTCGGCTCTTGTGCTTTTCCTCGGTCCTAAAACCAAGAAGGGACCTCGAAGTGAGCCTGCGAGCGCCCTTCTTAGCTTTTTAAAGCTTAGCGGATTTGCAGAACTGTCTGTTGTAGCGTGTTGTTCACTTCAAGCGTTCTTGAGTTGGCCTGGAAGTTACGCTGAGCAGAGATCAAATCAACGAGTTCGGTCGTCAAGTCTACGTTTGACTGTTCAAGTGCCGATGAACGAACACTACCAAAAGTACCACTGTTTGCCTCTCCGGCAAGTGCCGGGCCTGAGTCTAAACTCGCCTTCCAAGAGGTATTACCCGCTTGCGTTAGCCCTTGCTCGTTAGCAAAGCTCACTAAGGCAACACGTGCAAGTGGTACTGTTGAACCATTGCTGTAACTGGCGTTAATTAGGCCGTCAGCGCCTACTTCAACGTTAGTTAAACGCCCTACCGTAGTACCATCTTGAGTTAACTCTGTCACCTCAAATGGCGATGCATACTGAGTTGGGTTATTAAAGTTTAGCGTTAAGGTCTGGCTACCATCAGCGCCAGCGCCTAATACATCTGCACCACCAACACCTAAGGCTTCTGTTTTAATAACTGCTGGGTTGCTGCCGGTATATGCGCCAGTATCGTTAAATGAAATAGCCGCGCCTTTCCACCCCCCTGCGTTTTCAGCATTAGCAGTGCCATCAGCCGTACCGTCACCGTTGGTATCAGTCTTATACTCACCCGCGGCAGGATCTAAATCGACAGGTTTGCCGTCGACTGCATAAAACGCTACCCAGTTACTCTCACCGGTGTGAGCGGCATTAGGAGGACGTACAAAGTATGAGGTTAAAATGTGTGGCTCACCCAGTGAATCATACATGGTCACTGAGGTTGAGTTATTAAATGTATCTGGGTCATCTGGATCGAACGCTGCTGGATCGAGTGTCGCCTCGCCCGCATTTAGGTTCATCTGAATGCCGACGTTATCAGTCTTAACCGGACTACCTGCGGTATCAGGGATCTGTACCGGTTTAGTGGTGGTTAAACTCACCGACGTCGAGTTACCATCTTTATCTACAGGGAAGGTCTGTAAGAAGTTACCTGCTGAGTCAACGATATAGTTATTAGAGTCAAACTTGAAAGCGCCTGCACGAGTAAATGAATGATCTTGTGATCCCGCTTCAGATGAGGTCACAAAGAAGCCACCGCCGTTAATTGCCATATCGAGCGAGTTATTAGTGAATGCCATACTGCCCTGATGGAATTGCTGAGCAACTTGACTCGTTGTGACACCACCACCCACTGCAGTTTTACTGTTGGAAAAAATAGAGTTCGCGTAAACATCGGCAAATTCTGCGCGAGATTCCTTAAAGCCAGTGGTGTTAACGTTTGCAATATTGTTTGCCGTTGTATTTAGATCTTTTTGGGCTGACGAAATACCGCTCAGTGCAATGTTAAATGACATGATTCACCTCAATCCTTGTTTAATTCGGTTTCGAGACATTGGCGCTTTATCTTAAGCCGCAACATCTCGCAAAATGAGTTTCTAGCTATTAGGTTTCAGATACAGCTAACACATCACTGATCTTAATTCCGCCAACGCCACGTAAGTTTAAGATAGCGCCTGTCGCTGCTGTGCCAAGTGAAACGCTAGTAACATGTGCGTAAGTCGATACCGGTAGCTCTTCGCTTGTGCCGTTAACTTTACCGCTGGCTTTGAAGGTATAGTTACCATCAGCTACGGGCTGGCCGTTCTTATCTAAACCATCCCAACTGACATCGATATTGCCACCCGCACTGCCATCGACATTGTAGGTAGTGATTAGCTGACCTTTTTCATCTTCGATACGGACGATGATTGATTCGACAGGTTCCGGCGTACTGATGATGCCTTTCATGTTCGGATCTTCAGCAGAGATATGCGCTGTATCCGACGGGATAAGTACCTTTTGGCCAACAAGGCCTGAGGCCTGTAACGCCTGACTTGAGCTGGTTAACGCATTTAGATTAACAATCTCTTCGTTCAGTTTGCTGATCCCGTCTACCGTTGAGAAAGACGCCATCTGCTGGATCATCTGATCATTTTCAACAGGCTTAAAGGGATCTTGCATCGACAGCTGTTGACTCAATAGCGAGAAGAAATCCTCTTGGGTTAACTCCTGGCTATTGGGTTCAGGAATAGCGCTTTCTTCAGGCAAACGTAAGCCATCAAGAAACGGGTTACCCGTTGATGTCTGCTCAGTGTTAGTCGCCGATGCAGCCGTACTCTGAGTCGCAGCCTGCGCTGTTTGTGGCGAAATAGCATTAGCCTGTTGTGGCTGGCTAGCAGCCGGCTGTGTTGCGGTGAGCGGATTAATAAGGCTCAAAATTTACCTCCAGCTTTCACTGAGTTTATTTGCCCATTTTTAATGTCTGCTGAAGCATCGATTTTGCTGCTTCAGTGACTTGTACGTTCATTTGATAAGAGCGAGAGGCTGAAATCATGTTAGCCATCTCCTCCATTACATTTACATTAGGCTTGTAGATGAAGCCATCGGTGTCCGCCATAGGGTGACCTGGCGAAAACTCTTTATTCAGTGGCATATCACTTTCAACAATCCCTTTAACGGCAACTGACTGCGCTGCACTTTGATGCTGCTGCGCCTTACTCATTTCAGCTTCAAAGATAGGATGACGCGCACGGTAGGTTTCACCCACACTGCTTGATACAGAATCAGCATTGGCAATATTACTCGCCGTGGTGTTAAGTCTGACCGATTGGGCCGACATACCAGAACCTGCAACGTTAAAAATATTAAATAAGCTCATGATTAACTGCCTCTAAGTGCTTTTTTCATACCGGCGAACTTACTGTCAAGAAAACCCAGTGACATTTGATATTCCAGTGCGTTTTGCATAAAAGAAGACTGCTCTTGCTGAATATCAACCGTGTTACCGTCACCTGTATCAGGCTGATTTGGCACTCGGTAGCCCACATGTTGCTGAGTTAATGCCGCCATATCGAAGTGTTTAGTATCGCTTTTAGCCATAGCTAAACCCGATTGCTGAGATTGAGCCGCCCCCATCGCTTTAGAAAAATCGATATCACGGGCTTTATAATTTGGCGTATCAGCATTTGCAATATTTGAAGACAGGATCTCTGCACGCTGGGAGCGAACGCCCAAAGTGTATTGATGAACCCCTAATGCTTTGTCAAAACTAATCGCCATAAAATTGCCTCCTCAGCTCGATAGCTAGAACAAAGCAATAGTTGTGCCAAATTAGAGAGATACTAGAAAGATTAGCTAGGAGACACATTCAACATCGAATGCTAGAGATAAAAAACGCGTCACAAAGACGCGTTAGTAGAAGCAGAATCGAGCAAACAAAGCATTAGCCTCGTTTTTGATAGTAGATCCCAGGGTTACAACGCACCATATCAAATTCATCAGACAGACCCGCTATAGACTCGGACGCGCCTAGAAACAGTATGCCGTTAGGATTTAACGCGGCAGCAAATTGCCGTAGGATTTTCCGCTTTGCCTCTGGTGAAAAATAGATCAACACATTACGGCAAAAAATAATATCGAACTTGCCTAGTAAGGTATAACTTTCTAGCAGGTTATGAGCGCGAAAATTGACTAAGCGCTTAACGTTGTCTTTAACAACCATGTTGCCTGAGGGCAAAGCATCAAAAAACTGACGTTTGCGTTCATCAGACAAACCACGACCTAAGGCAAGATTATCGTATTGCGCATTTTTACAGCGCTCAAGCATAGAGGGTGACAAATCTGTTGCCAGAATACTTGCACTGGCGGGTAAGCTGCCAGGCTTGCGCTGTTGATGCTCTAATATTGTCATGGCTAACGAATACGGCTCTTGACCTGAAGAACAGGCTGCAGACCAGATTTTTACCGGTCGGCCTAAACGACTAAATGTGGGTAAAATCGTACTCGACAATAACTCGAAAGGATAACGGTCGCGAAACCATAAGGTTTCATTTGTCGTCATAGCATCGATAACTTCAGTGCGCAATTGGCGCTCAGTCGGTTTCATCGAATGCTTAACCACGTCTGATAAGGATGGCAAATTATATTTGCCCATAAGAGGTGCTAGTCGGCTACGCACCAGATACTGCTTATTTTCTCCCAACACAATACCGCTGTGCTGTTCTAAGAATAATCTAAATTGATTGTACTCATTCTCAGCAAGAGATTTATTCGCCACTCTAATATCCTAATTCAGTAAAACAAACCACAGTGGTCAATCAACATCGACCACGGGTGAAAACGAACGCAGGTTTATACCTTAGCATCAACACAAACACAAGCAAGCTATGGTTTATGCTGATACTAAATAACGGCAACTAACGGCAACTACAGGCTTAAATGCTTGTTTACCGCTGCGGCTAACTCATCAGGGTTAAACTTAGCGATAAAATCGTTAGCCCCCACCTTTTGCACCATCGCCTGATTAAACACACCGCTTAATGAAGTGTGTAATACCACTTTAATGTTTCTTAGCTTAGGATCATCACGAATTTCTGCGGTTAAGGTATAACCATCCATCTCTGGCATTTCAATGTCAGAAATAATCAATGGGATCTCAGTTGATACGTCATCAAGCTCTGCCGATATCGCCCGCAGTTTATTCAACGCTTCTCTACCGTCTTTGGCTGTATCTATTTGTAAATCGAGCGAAGTGAGCGCGCGAATAATTTGCTTACGAGCGACCGATGAGTCATCAATCACCATAATGTGGTAATGCTTATCACGGTCAATCGTTAAGGCATCATCCAGCTCTTTACTGGTGTTTGTGTTAACGGGTGAAATTTCATCAAGAATTCTCTCAACATCTAAAATCTCAACTAATTCGTTTTCAATTTCAGTCACCGCGGTCAGATAAGAGGATTTGCCCGCCCCTTGTGGTGGCGGCATAATGGCTTCCCAGTTCATATTAATAATTCGCTCAACTGAACTGACCAAGAAGCCCTGCACACTGCGGTTATATTCTGAGATAATAATGAAGCTGTTTTCAATATTCTCGATTGGACGACCACCGGTTGCCGCACTCAAGTCAATCACCGAAATCATCATACCGCGAACATGAGCAACGCCGCGCACCTTGGAGTTCAATTTTGGTAAGTTTGTTAAAGGTGGACACTGCAACACCTCTTTGACTTTAAAAACATTAATACCAAATCGTTGACGTCCATTTAGCTTAAATAACAATAATTCCAGGCGGTTTTGTCCAACCAATTGAGTCCGTTTATTGACTGATTCGAGAATATTCGACATACATTTTTTGCCTTGTACCTACTCATGTAGGCGATATCTATTTCAATTTAATTAGTGTGTGTAAATAGTCGTTATAATTTGGCTACACTCGGTGTATTTCACACAAGGTTTCACGCCATATTTCACACAACCATCACTTTTAGGCACATTAATTGCTTACTTGGAGCTATCCAAGCGAGTACGGCCTTTTCAGTCAAACTAATGACGCCAACCAATCCAAAAGGATAAAGATGACTGCAGTTCAGCACATAACACAATATTGTCGCATATTAGCGAATCAAGCCACTGCATTCATTATGAAAATCTACTTTTGCATCATTTTAGTTGTACTTTTGCCCCCAATGGCGGCAACTGCCACTACAGCTGCCAGTATTCCATCTGTATCGACCATTTCTCAATTAGCTATAGCGGCTATTGAAGAAAAAATTGAAGCGCCTGATAAGGCAAAGATTAATATCAGCCCTCAGAGCCTAGATACGCGTGTCAACTTACCCAACTGCTACTTACCCATCACCGCCGAAATCGCCAGCGATCGTGCTATCCGCCGTAACAATACAGTTAAAATTAGCTGCAACAGTCCAGATTTAAGTTATCCATGGCAGATGTTCTTATCGGTAAGAGTGGAGATCCTGTACCCTGTTGTAGTCGCAAAATCGACCATGGGGCCGGGTGTTCTGTTATCTAGAGACGATATTGCACTCGAATATATTGAGCAAACCACTTTGCGGGGCCAACAGTTTGAAAGTATCTCCGAAGTGATAGGGGCGAGATTAAAACGACGTGTCGCACCGGGGCACCCCATTTTTGCCAACCAACTCTGTATTGTGTGTAAAGGCGATAGCGTGTCGATATATGCGCGCTCTGACAATTTTGAAATTAAAACCGTTGGTGAAGCACTGCATGATGGCAACGTGGGTGATAAAGTTCGCATAAAAAATAGCCACTCCCATAAAAAACTCGATGCTCGCGTCACTGGCGTTGGCCAAGTCGAAGTAAGAATGTAAGAATGTACGAATAGAAGAATGTAAAAAGTCCTAAAGTAACCAGTGATGCTGCCGATAGCATGGGTAAGAAACTCTTTTTTAACTGTTGGATTTCAAAATGGCTATTGATATTAAACAAGTAAACCCTCACGCCAATACGCGAATTAGTACGGGTGCGAGTACCAAAGCAACATCAGCACAAACTGCGCCAACAACACCCACTCCCGCCGCACAGAAAGGCGACTCGGTGTCGATTACCGCACAGGCTCAACAGATCCAAAATGTACAAACTAAGATGGCTGACATGCCAGAAATAGACCAAAAGAAAGTAGACGAAATTAAAGCCGCAATTGCCGAAGGGCGTTACAAAATCGATCCAGATAAGCTTGCAAGTAACATCGCAAACTTTGAAAATGATCTTAAAGATTTAAAGTAAGCGCTATGTGCTAGCTTATGTGCAAAGTAGGACATAACGGGTCAAAGCAGCGAACTCAATAGAGCGAAAATTAACAAGGCCATTATGACAAATTTATCTCAACTCCTTAGCTCACAACACCAAGTGTTGACTGAGCTAAACGCGGTTATTAGCCAAGAAAAACAAGCCTTGCATGCTCAGCAAGCCGATGTTTTGTTGTCGTTAGCCAGCACTAAGGCAAACCTATTGGCTAGCCTTAAACAAAATGATGAGATGATTGCCGTTCAGCCTGATCTAGCCTTATTAAAAACCGATCCTACATTATCTACACAAGTGACCGACACCAAAGTCTTATTAGCCGAGTGCCAACAACTCAATGCTGAAAATGAGTCACTGATTGAATTAAGTTTAGCCAGCTTAAATCGATTCTCACAAGCGCTACAGGTAAGCCGAAATGCGTCGAGCCTAACTTACGATGGCAAAGGAAAAACCTCTAGTATTTCAACGCTTGGAAATAATTTAAAAGCTTAACGGTTTTAAATAAAGGACGCTTCGCTGCGAGGACGTGACTTTGTCTCAATTGAATGTCACTTCGAGAGCGTCGCGTTGCGACTTCTAGATCCTAGGTTAAAGCTAAGACAGGAAACGCGAAGACGAACGGCCTTCGGCCTTACGGCACATGACTGTTTAATTTAATTGAAGGTCACTACAGAACGCTTCGCTTATACAAAAGCAAAGAGCCTAGACATTACAGAGCCCACCGTAACAACTAACATAACGTATCATCGCAATTGTAGCTTGAGCTGTAGCTTGGGCTTTAGCCCATCAAAGCTTACGTATCACTTCAAAACTGACGGCATAAAGGCCGACCTACTTTATAAAGAAGGTACGAGGAAAGGCAGGTACTAGGTTAAAGCTAAGACGGGAAACGCGAAGACGAACGGCCTTCGGCCTTACGGCACGTGACTGTTTAATTTAATTGAAGGTCACTACGGAGCGCTTCGCTTAAGGAAAAGAAAAACGACGGCATTAATGCCGACCTACGAAAAAAGAAGGTTCTAGGTTCTAGGTTCTAGGTTCTAGGTTCTAGGTTCTAGGTTCTAGGTTCTAGGTTCTAGGTTCTAGGTTCTAGCAAAGCATAAAGATCAAAGCAATTGCATAAATAAAACCAATGCAAGCTTTTGACTTTTCTTGCGTTTTTCCTAGGACCTAGAAGCGAAGCGTCCTCGAAGTGAGCCTGCGAACGCCCTGCCCCTTAAAAATACGTAATTTCTTTCACTCGTTGCGAGCGGTGTTGCTGCTGATATAGTGCCCATACTTGCTCAAAATCTAACTCTAGTTCCGTCACATAATGCTCACCAGCAGGATAACTTTTTACTATTTTAGCACCACGAATAACGCCCGATACAGACGCTTGAATTTCATCACTAGATAACATCCAGTCACTCATCTGGCTACTTGCACTCAATTGTTGACCATAAACCTGCTCTGCAAGTTCGCGATACGCCGCAATTTTCGAGGCTTGCATTGCCATTAATACACGCTGAGAATGTTCAGCTGCAGGTTGAGTGTCCAGCGGTGCATAACCGATTGCGCTCAACTTGGGAAAAGAGCGTGGTGCCTCTGTTTCATACTGCACATAGCGGTCTTGTGCCGAGCATGCACAAAGGGTTAACGCGGCACATAAAATAACGGCTTTCATCTATTTATCCCCTACTATTTTCACCGATTGCAGCCCGCCTTGGTTATTGCGATAAAGTAACCCATTTTCTGACACTACCTTTTCTGAAACGCGAATATAACCAGGCATCGCAGCGGCATTAACAAAACCTTGCGCCGCCGATACCACACGGTTATTAGTCACATTGACGATTCGGCTATTAATTGCCACCCCTTGGGTCGATAAACTCATCGTCGAAACCACCACATTCTCAACCGGTAAGTCTGAGGACAATTGCTGCCAATCACGACTCATAATAAACTCACCATCAGCAGTGACCTTAAGGGCATCACTGACATTAATATCAACTAAATTGAACTGATGATCATGTAACGCCGCAATCAAACCTTGTTGATATTGCAAAGCAAGCGCATTGGTCAATGTCATATCTGATACCAATACCGGGGTTGCCACCAGCAATGGCTGATTTGGGCGCAAGCTGTCGTTTTGCCGAACCAGTTCATTGGCCATCTGTTGAGACAAATGATTTATCGCAGCGGTATGCGGCAAACCATAACCGTTAGCCATCTGCTGCTCAGCGGGATTATCGCCCTCGGTGCTTGCACAGCCGAAAGTCAGCAGTAAAGATAGAAAAATAATGGGCTTATACATGTTTAAACTTCCTATCAGACGTTAATCACTACAGCGAGTTGCAGCAATCGTTCCGACCTTATCCGTACGCATAAATGCTATTAAATTCATATCGGCAAAGCAGCCCAAAACTTTATCTATTTTGGCCCTAAACTTCTCAGACCTAGCTCAGTGTCCTCTTCTACACAGCTGTTAATAAAAAATCATCGAGTACTCCTGCTAAAGGATAGCCACAAATCTGCCGATACAGGCACGTTAATTGCTTAACTCATTGCTAAAAGGCAGGTTTGTCAGTTATCCGGCACAAAGCTATGCAAAAAGCTATGTCAAACAAATATGCAGAGTAACTATGCACAATAACCATGCCATCAATTTCTCGAAAACTGGACAGGTAAGATGAAACCAGCGCTATATTCAATCACAGCACTCGTGTGCTTAATGTCATCCGTTGTCACGTTGCCAGCACAAGCCAAGTGGATCACTGCCAGTGGCCAAGCAAAAATTACCGATAACAACGTCACTCAAGCAAGAGAAAACGCCATTCACCAAGCCGTAAGTTATGCCACGTTACAGTCGGGTGCACGCTTTAGTAGCCAACAAACCGTCAGTAACGGCCAATTAATCAATGACACTTTTGCCATGGCACATCAGGCGCAAAGCCAAAATGTTGAACTTATCAGTGAGCGTATTGAAAACAATGAAATCACCGTCAATGTTCGTATCGATATCATTGAACCGCTCAACGACACTTGCCAAAGTAGCCAGCTTAAAGCGGCCATTTTAATCCCCCAGGCATTAATCAAAGACAGAACCCAGCTTAGAGTCGGCAATATTGGTCTGTTCGAGCAAAACCTGTCAGAGCGTTTAGCCTTCACGCTAGAGCAACACTCTAACAGTAGCTTTCCACTGACCCATGCCAATGAGCGTTTAGACATAGACCAAGCTTTAATTGATGTGCGTGGCTATCGCTTACCTAGCTGGTTGAGTGAGATAACAGACAGCCAATATATTCTGCTGCCAGAGATCATCGATATATCAACTGAAGATTTCACCAGTACCCTTGGGCTGTGGGACAACGACCCCATGCGTAATTTTCAAATTCGAGTATCGCTCTTTCATGGTATTAGCGGCGAGAAAGTCTGGAGTCAACAATACAGCCAAGCGGCAGAATGGGAGTTTCAGCGCCAGCAAACGGTTAACTCTAATAGCACCAGTTTCTGGAGTTCTGACTACGGCCAGGTAATTGATCAAATTTTGGCTCAAGTTAGCAATGATTTAGATAACAGCTTAAATTGCCGCCCACTACTCGGTCAGGTGGTATCTAAACAGGCCGATAGGATTATCCTCAACCTAGGCAGACGCCACGGCATTCGAGTCGGTGACACGCTTCAACTAGTATTGCAGCAAAATATGCCCGATAGACTCGATAACATGCGCGCGGTGGCAGGAAAAAGTAAAGCGACCATCACCATAGATCAAGTGACAGAAGAAAGTGCTACAGCGGTATTAGATGGCATCGCCGCATCGCTCAATATTCAAATTAATGACTTGGCGATAAAGCTATAACTGGAGCAGGCTTAAGCCTGCACTAAAATGACTGGCTAACATTACTGGCGTAAATTGCAGGTTAATCACTAAATAAATGGGATTAGCCTGCAAAATGCTCAGCCGCAGAACATTTATTAAGCAACTAAATTTAAAGACTTTTCATCAGCTCTTTTCATCTAGTGTAAAACCAGTATAATCAGCATCGTCTCCCTATAGCTCAACAGGATAGAGCAGTCGCCTCCTAAGCGATCGATCGGGGTTCGAGTCCCTGTGGGGAGACCAGATAAGCCTTTTTACCTAAACTTATCAGCCACTTAAAAATTTAATCAGTTTCTGTGCCGCCTATGTGCCGCCATAGGAACACGGTTTTTTCGAAATTTATTTTTAACCGTTTTTTATAACCTTTTAGAATAACCTCCATTTTACTGCGTTAACCTCTGTTGTAGACTTTTCACGTCATTTCTAATAGTTTTCTTTATACGAGATAACATGGAAGTCGTATTACATGAGCAGTCAAGAATCGGTCAACACCCCGCTCGGCAATTTTAAACCAGAACCAAAACACGATCTCGACACCAAGTTGGAGCAACTCGCTCCTAACATGCCTGAAGCTGAACGGAAACAATTAGCCTCACTGCTCAACTCTCCCGATATTCCAAACCCTGAATCGAAGCAAAAGTTCATAGATAGCTTACAAAAGCTTGAAGCACTTACTCAAACAGACTCACAAGTAAAGGCTCACTTACCCGAGGGAACCAGTGAAGCCACGTTAGCAAAAGAGGTCGCAAAAATTGAGCAAGGCCAATCGATACTCGAAGCTGAACAACAAGAAGCAGCCGATGTATTTAATATCATGTTTGACTCGATGCTTGATTCAGAACCTTGTGACGATATAGAAGAGATTAGAAAATTTGCCAACGCCCCTACACTAGAAGAGGCTTTCCCCCAAGAAGAGCGGTTAGCCTTTTCAACACTAGCGGAAGATATACCGAAAGAAAGCGCCGAACTTATCCATGCTGCAATAGCTTGTCAGTTAGCTGGAATGACTAAACCTGCCAAATTACTATTTAAGTTATTTACTCAACGTCAATTCATTGATAGCAATCAAGGCTACCAAGCCCTTAGAACTGATATAACAAAACATAGAGGTCATATTGAAGCCTCTTCAAAAGCTGGAAAATCTGGTCGAGATAAACGGTTCGAAAAATCAGATAAAGTAAAAGCTTTTGCGATAAAGCGTTATCTCGAAGGAGATTACAAAAACCCACATCAAGCATCACAACTAATCGTCTCTCAAGTAGCAAAATATGGTGAATCAATTGGATACCGCTTTACCAGCGATTATCAAGCACCAAGAACAATCGAAACGTGGTTAAGGAAATATATAAATGATAGAAAAACTCCTAAAAAATGAAGCCATTGTTTTGAAGTGGTTAGTTTTAATAGGTCCTGTCTGTGCATTTAGTTTTGCAGCTTATCAATACTTCGTAGGTCATGAATTAAAATGGCGAGAAATACGTTACCAAGAAGCTAAGCCTGTTTACCAAGAATTATTAGAGCGAACTTCATACCTTTCAAACTCAGTCTACAAGGAAAAAATAGACATCATTGACTTCGAGGAAAAACTGGATGAACTAAACCTGTTTCTTGACAGTGATTTTATGCTTTATAAAGGAGACTATATTCATTTGAGAGCTTCTTTCCTAAATATGAATTATCGCGCCTGTCTAAACGGTTTAAAAGAAAGTTCTGATTTTGTCTGTGATAAAAGTAAGCTAAATGGATTTCAATACAGACTATCTATCTGTGCAAGACTTTCGCTAGACCAAATAAGAAAACACCCTAATTTTGATAGCATGTCTATTCCTTTAAGTTTTGAAGAATTTATAAAAAGTCTTAACGATGCCAAAAATGTCGAAAATACAAAAATGGGCTGTAGGTCTTAAGATCACCTTCACACCCTGTGAAGGTACTTTCACACCCTGTAACGTGAATACACACTAATCATCTGATCATATTGTTGACTCCGACGAATACAAACTAATCGGAGTTAACATGAATACACTTCTTACCCCCTCTCAGGTTTCTGACTTCTTAGGAGTCACTATCGGAACCCTTTCAGTCTGGCGCTGTACTGGCCGCTATCCCCTTAGCTTTATCAAAGTCGGTCGCCGTGTGATGTACCGCCAAAGTGATGTTGAAAGCTTTATCGAAGGGAGGGTTTATGAACACACTCTTTAAGCTCTTATGTTATAGAGTTCTCCCTATGACCTTCATTGTGCAACTTGCATTTATTTCAGGGTCAGTTGAAACCATTAACGTCATATCAAAACCAGCAGTAATAAAACCGTTAACGGGTACAGCAACCAAATTAGAACCAATGTACCCGTTAATGGGTACTGAACTCGTTAACGAAGCTGGTACCGTTAACAAGACTCAGCCCGTTAACGTAACGCAAACTTCGACTAAAAAAGAAGGAGGCAAATAATGGCCGCCTTCACTAAAGAGCAAGTTGAGTTAATAAACTGGTTAGCCCAAGGCCACAGTATTGATGTTTGTATTGAGGTCTGTGCCGATCTTGGAAAAATGACAGGCTATGAAAACTATAACGAGAGCTGTAACGGGCACTTTCAAAAACGAACCCTGTTTAAATTAAAGGCGCGAGGCTTTATTGCTGAATAATCCCATTATGTAATGGGGATACATTGGCAACGAGTAACGCTCAATCAAAAGGGACACACATGGCTTGCCAATAATGGAGGTCGTGTCGATGCCTGAAATTCATGAGCACGACAAAGAGTGGTTAAAAGGGAGGCTTTATGGGCTTCCCTCCCCTCACAAAAAAGCGATACTCCAACAATACAAAAAATGGCCGACAAGACGAGAGGCAAACTTGTCGGTGTTATCGCTTACAAAATCAATCGCGAAGATTCTTGGCAAAGATAGCCGCTTCTATAGCGTCAATGTTGAAGACAAGGATCATAAAGCCAATGCAAAACGCCATGCTCGTAGCTGCGTTAAGATTTCAGCCAACGAGCGCACACAAGGTCTAAAAAGAACCTACCTCGCGATTGTGCATTATATGCAGTGTTATCAAATCTCGCCGCCAAAACTCACAGCGACAATACTCAACAATCTTGAAAATGATACCTTAACGGAGATTGAACACGCCAAAGTGCGTGGCGTGCTGTTACGGGCAAATGATGAGTCTTGGTGGAAACCAAAGCTACGCAAACTACATAACAGACAGATAGAGACTATTTCTCGCTTGCTGAATCAAGTGAATAAACATAAGGGCATTTATGCCAGCAACATAACGGTAGAGGCATTTAAGAAGCAGTGGCAAAGTAATCAGGAATTATTAGAGCGCACTATTGCCACCAATGAAGATGAGTTCAGCATGAGCCTTGCTGAACTTTCAAAGCTCAATGTTTCAAACCCAGCCATACGCAAAGCCGAACTTATGGTTCGTATACGTGGCTTTGAAGACTACGCCAAAGATAAGGGCTATTCAGCCCTCTTTCTTACCATGACAACACCATCTAAGTATCACAGGAGCTATTCAAAATCAGGCGATGCTAATCCCAACTGGAACGGCGCTACGCCACTCGATGCACAAGATTATCTAAATCGTACCTTTCAACGTATACGCGCTTCACTCAATCGAGACAAGATCACTCCGTTTGGTTTCCGCATTGCCGAACCACACCATGACGGGACTCCGCATTGGCATCTATTGCTGTTCATCCCAACTGAGCAGCAACAAACCTTAGTCGATACCTTTGCGCAATATTGCCTAGAGGAAGACGGAGACGAACACGGCGCTAAAGAGCGCCGTTTTAAGGTTGAGTATATTGACCCCAATAAAGGCTCGGCAACGGGCTATGTGGTTAAGTACGTTTCAAAGAACATTGACGGTGAAGGCATAGATCACGACTCATACGGCAAAGAAGCCGTAACCTCAGCAGTTCGCATTAAAGTGTGGGCTTCTTGCTGGGGTATACGTCAGTTTCAGCAAATTGGCGGCGTTGGCGTCACTCAATGGCGAGAGCTTAGAAGATTAACTGCAATCAAAGACAAATCCATGCACTGGGTCGAAGAGATCAGGCAAGCCGCTGACGAGTCCAACTGGAACAAATATACCGAACTTATGGGCGGCGTTTTCTGTAAACGCACAGAGCAATTAATCAGGCCACTCTATGTGCAAAAAAAGAATGATAAAAGTACTCAAGCAGTAAACAGCAACGTTCAGCAAATCAAGCAGCAAACCTACCATACAAATTCCCGCAATCCCCAGAGCGAATCTAAGGTTGATCAACATAGTATTCCCGAAAGTATCCAGCAAACAAACTTAGCCATTTCCGCAATCAATGCCGAAAATAATGCCGAAATTCTTGAAAGCGTTAAATCAAGCAAACCTGCGCCAATTGTAGGCATTGCCGAAACTCATCCCGCAATAAAGACAAGTAACCAGCCTGAAAGCACATGTAAACCTAAGCTAGCAAGCTCATGTATAGAGCGTGAGAGTGACTGTAATATGAAGCGAGCAAGCGCATATACAAAGCTAGAAAGCGATAATAATTTAAAGCTAGAAAGCGCACATAGAGAGTACAAGACAAACCGTTATGGGGATGAGCTTATCACCCAACTCAAAGGCATTGTGTGCCTAGGAGTGGAGATCATTACCCGAGTTCACGAATGGACTTTATTTCAGTCTCCTGCTCCTAAGCTTTTGCCTAACGCTGTTAACTTGGAGTCCTGTCAATAAGTGTACGTAGCAAGTTGAACTCTCAATAGAAAACCTTAGATAAACAGTATATTATTGAATAATGTGAATTTAAGGTAGGTTAGTATGTATTCCAAATTAGCTGAAAAGATCTGTGAAATATTTGCTACAGATCAAGGATACTTTGTAGAGCAGATGGATGATGGTTCGTATCGAAAAAGGTCAGGACTAGTTAATAGTGAGCTTATCGAAACACAATTAAAAAATAGTGCTTCTATCGCTATCTACCAAAGAAATCTAAACCTTACAATAAAATGGATCTGTTTTGACTTCGATATACTTAAATCTAATTTAGAAAATGACTTAAGAAGTAAAGCATCAGATGAGTTAGTAAGAGCAGTAACGGCATTCTGTAATCAACTCGATGAAATAGAACTGCCATACTTATTAGAATTCTCTGGAAACAGAGGATACCATGTATGGATCACATTTAATGAACCGACTAATTACAGGACTGGATATGATATTCAGCAGGAAATATTAGGCAAAACAGCACTAGAGTATGATGAAAATTTAATCGGAATTGATTTATTTCCTCATTCAGCAACCCCATCAGGCGGTGTTGGTTCAGGCGTAAAAATGCCACTATCGAAGCATAAAAAGTCTGGTGTTTATTCTTATTTAATATCTTCCACTGTTGAAATAAAAAATCCAGTAAATCACAAAGAATTATCAATAGAACTAATTAATGATAGTTTAAAAATTCTTAATAGGCATAAACCAACGAACAAATCAAATATAGAAAAAAATTTAGGAGTTTTTTTTGAAGATTATTTCATTGAAAATGATAATCACAATAGAATAAAAAACATTCAAGTACAAAAGAGTGGATTTAGCTTAGATGAATTATTGTCACATTGGAGTGAAAGTGAGATTCTATCAAAGCTTTCATCTAAGATAATTAAAAAAACACCAATAAGCCACAAAGAAAGGATGTTAATAGTAGGAATATTATGCAACGTATACAGCAAGAATAACAAAGAGCTAAGTAACACTCTATTACATGAAATATTCAAAACCACAGAAAACTACAATAAAGAAATAACTACAAAAGCAATTAACTCATTAAGAAACTTTAACTTCCCATCTCAAGATTTAATTGAAAGAATTTTAAAAGTAAAATTTGAAAAAAAACTTTCGATTGAGGATATTATAAAGCTATGCATTCCAAAATATTTAACATATACAGATGCTAGGTTTGATATCTCAACTCAGGATGTTGAAATAACAAGAATAGCAGAAGTTAACTACCTGTTTATGAATGATGAAGTCCAATCAAAAACAATAATTGAAGAGCTAGATAATAAAAACAGCAAAGAGTTATTGAACTATATAATAAACTTTATTTCAGGCTCTAAAGAATATAAATATTATAAACACATTAGAAATGAAAATAAAAAAACAAGAGAACTAATCAGTTTAGGCTCAAATTTAAGAGTAGCCACATCCTGTATCTTGAAGCAAATATCGTATTTCTTAGACATAAAAATAAATAACAACTCTCACGGATACCAAATAAACAAGGGTTTTTCAGGCGGTTACATCTATAAGCCTTGGTTGTACCTGTGGTTGAAATTCATATCAAATATCAATAGTTCCCTAGAAAACCCTTTAGAGCGAAATTATTACATAGTAAAAACAGACATAAAGAGTTTTTATAACAACATTCCTCATGATAATCTTAAGAGATTATTACTTGGCGATGGTAACGAAGACATATCAGCAAAATATGTATCACTAAAAGAAGAAGCAAAAGATAGTTATAAGAAATGCCTAGATGCATTGTTTTTTTTAACAGAAGATATTGTTGGTTCTAAAGTTGGCTTACCTCAAGGACCTGCTTACGCTCGATATTTTGCTGAAATTTACTTAAATGACATAGACAATGAATTCCAAAAAAAGTTAGCAGCAGGAGAAATATCATTATACCAACGATATGTCGATGATATATTCTTTATAACTAAAACAGAAGAGAATGCTAATGCTTTATTAAAAGAACTAGAAGAAAAGTTATCTTTGATGAAACTAGAAATAAATATAGAGAAAACTACAATTTCTAGTATATCGAGATTTCATGATGATTTTGAATCATATAGATCTCAATCAAAATATTCTGTAGATCAAGTATCAAAAAGATTTGTTACATCTAGTGACAAACAAAAAGAAATGGCTGTTGAAGAGTTTGTAAACTTGATACAGTCTGACTCTTGCCAAGATGACTTATCATTTATATTTTCTCATTTAAGTGGAGTAAAGGAACTCACACCATTAAAAAATGAACAGGTTAAACCAGCGATAAAATCAGAAATAGGTAGAGGTAGCTTATTCAAGAATATATTTAACTTCATATTAGAAATGAATGATGGCTGGGAACTAATCTTCGAGATAGATTCTTTCACTCCTCTTCAATCTGAAGTATTAACGAGCTCTATAATTTCAGCTATAGAGATAAATAGAACAAATGGTTCATTGTTAAAAGGCATTATTGAAAAAATTGAAAACAAGTTATCTACTTCTGATATTGTTTTTGAACACTTGGCCTACATGAAAACATTTTTCAACTGTAAAATAACTACAAAAAACATACCACCTAAATACTACATATCTGTTCTTGAGTCCTGTTCTAATACACGAGAAGCCTTTATAGATGATGAATTACTGTCCCACTTAAACACTTCTATAAACGAAATAAAGTCTTTAACAACTTTCATAAAGGTGATTTTCACTATCACCTTCAATGAGCATGTATCTGAAAAACAGATAAATGACATATCGAATCTATTTTATGCAAAATTATCTACAGAAAAAGATGAGGGTCGTCTAGATATTCACAAGGCAAGTGAAATAGAATTTATAGATCCATCGACTGCATACAAGTTTTATTTTTTAATCTGTTTATTCACGATTTCTGATAAAAATAACTCTACTGATTTAGTTGAGTCTATGTGGGAGTTTTGCGTTAACATTTTTAACTCTAACTCAGATGTTAACATTAAGGCACCTTCAGCCAACTGGTTGAACAAATTAGATTTATTGAGTATTGACAACGGAAAAGCAAATTGGGTTATATCATCAATAGTTGATGGTAATTTATTTCGAGGGATAAGCGATGATAATGGTATTTTTGAAAAATATCATAACACTCTATTAGTTTATCTAACACTAGATAACCCCAACAAAGACAACATTGATATTGATGAAAAATTACAAGAGTTAAAAGGACGGTCAGAATTTTATAATTGGTTAATTGATAATCAGCAAGTATCCATATTCCCTCACTCAAATAAAAAGTGGTTTGAAAGAAATATAATTGAAAACGGTGTTATTTGCCTTAAAAAAGAGAATACAGTTTTATTAAGAAAACCTAGTAACTTGTTCATAAACAAAAACGCGTCACCTTTAATTATTGATGATTATTATGAAAACTTAGTTGAACATTCAAATGAAACTCTGATTTCACTTAAAAATAAATTATCAAGAAAAATATTTTCAGAAAAGATAAAATTCCTACTTGAAATAATTAATGAACATAAAAACGTCAGTGTATACCCAAGTATATACTGTGCGGAAAGAGTATTTAATGTAGATAAATCATCAGTTTTTTCAATTGACTTTTGTTATCATTCGAAAATAATATTCGAAGACGAATTTAACAATGTCACCTCATTTGAAAATACAAACGCCAACTTTATAGATTGTTATTTTAAACACATATCTTCTTATGATAAAAATGCCAAGCTAGTTTATGAAAAATACTTAAATAATTTATTAAAGACAATTAACAAAGACACTTTCATAATCAAACTTTACTCACAAATCTGCGACGCCAACTTTGATGAAACAGAGTTTAGTTACGATATAGCATTAGCCGCATCGCTTTACCTTTGCCTCTCAACCATCGAGCCAGCTAAAAGAATTGATATTTTTTCAGAGCAATACGCGAAATTCAATAAAGACTTTTGTGATAAACACATCTTTGCTGTGAATACCTCAATGCATTTAAGCAAAGCAACTCCATGCTCGCTAATTAAAACAATAGTTGAGTCTTTACAGCTTATAATTAATGAGTCATCTGAATCTTTAGCGTTCTTTCTGTATAAAGACTTTATTCACTATCAAAATACGCTGGAGGATATTTTATTTAACAGTGAGCTTGGAAATGCAAACATCACGATCTCTGATTTCGAACTAAACGAAATAAACGGCTCACCTCTATCTAAACGGGTGAAATTAAAATCTATTGATTTCGACTTTGATAACACCAGAATAATTAATCCTACATCACAAGAAATAACACAGTTTGAATTAAAGCACATAAATTTACTTCGTTCTACTGATCACACCTACACTTATGTACATAATAAAACTCTCTATATTTTATCAGTGAACAGTTCAATAAGTTCAATTTTCATTGATATAGAGAAAAGGTATGAAAAAATAATAAATTTGGATGGTTGCATCTCTAGTTACCCTGTATCTTTAAAAGATGAATCAAAGATATCATCATTAAGTAACTTTGATTTAGCCGCTGAGGTAATACAGCATCACAGAGGAATTGAAATATTTGAAGCCGAAAAAATACTAACCGACTGGCTAATAAGGTTACCGCATAAATTTCATCAACCTTTGACTACATTAATTAGTGCACACGAAGTGATGAAATCGTCTGAAATATCAAGCTTCATAGAGAAAATAAAGCAGATGGATGCTAGCGGCAGTAATTTATTCCTTATCAAGAAAGTAGATGATTTTAATGGTACTCATAGAATTCTATTTAAAGACAATGAACTAGGCAGAAACGTGTCCTCTTTCAGTCCTTTATCCATTGATAGCTCTAAAAACGAAGTAACTTTAATTACAGATGTAATTATTTCAGGAAGCCAGATAATAACAGCTTTAAAACACTATTTATCAGGAATAAAACCAGCTAAAAATTCAAATTATTTCGAATGCAGTGATAGTGACCACAAAGCATTACTAGAAACCTTTAAAAAAATAAGGAAAATAAATATTTGCACAGTCCTTTATTCAGAAAAAGCAATTACCAGAATAAAGTCTGAGTTAGTCAAAATCATTAATACCGAAATAAAACTGGAAGTTATACATGGAAGGGATATGTCTCAGAATACCTTTTTTGGAACTACAAGAAAACTATCAGATAAAGATAAAACATTATTAAGAACCATGTTAAAGGATAAAATTTCAATTGAGGCCTTATATGAACACTTATCATACAAAGGTAAGTTGCAAAGTTTTGACGATATAGATTTAGAAGGCATGAACCTTATAACTAGATATTGTTCACTTCCAAAAAAATATTTTAGATTTTTAAATTGTGGATTAAAAACTAATAAGAATTGCAAGCCTTTTAATAGGGTTCTAGAGCTCTCAGACAGATAGTGCATTGTTCTTCAATTTATCAAACAGCTCTCTCCTTTCCTCCTCTGAGAGCTGTTGTATCTCCTTCACTAACCTGTCCACTTTCGACTCCATCACATTCAACCCCATCAGTTCTGCCGTGGTAATGCCAAGTTCCGCCCTCACCTGTTCAATATCCAAGTGGGCATAAGTGCTGGCGGTGATACTAGCTTTTGTTTAAATCCCTATCTATGTCAGGTGTTTATTCCATAAAAGCTTACTTGTCATCTGAATATTGCCACAACGCAAGACACTCCATTTGGGCTATGGTTTGCCGTAATTCATGAATGAACACGGTAGCTTGTTTTATTTACAAACAATATGGCTAAATTTCCGTACTCATAGTAACGTAATGCCATATATTTACAGCAATTATTACTTTCAAAAATTGATCATAAAGGAGTAAATTTTGGAGTATTCAAAAGAGATAGGAGCGATTGTTACAATTATCGCTGGTTTAGCTGGAGTCGTAATGGCATTGCATACCTACTTCTCAAATAAACTAAGCAACAGCATAAAAGAATATGAGATCTATAAAGACGTGAGAGAGTTACTCAGCCAAGGGACTTGTAGTCAAAACATAGCATCAATGCATGTAGCTTTAAGCTGTATAATATCAAGAGAATTGACGCTTGACGAAATCCAGTGGTTTGTTCAAACCCCCACTGCGTTTAGGCATATTAAGGACTATAGCGCACAAGCTAATTACTTAGAGATATCAGACGATAGCTCAGGTTTTTCTTTCAAAGAAAAATATACACACAAAAGGGCTAGGAGGCTTGAAAGAGTTTCCTTATTCGGGCTATACATTGCTTTCGGTGTAATTGCAGCTGTCATTTTTGTATATGGACATTTATCCCCATTGCAAACACCATTATTAATATTTCTCTACGGGTTTGGGGCAATATCAGCTTTTCTAGCATTAGTATTCTTAAAGCTTTTAATCGCATTTTCCGACACTAAGCGCATGATAAATAAAACAATAATTAACAAAGAGATAACGCATAATTTGGAACTCATCAGTTCCCCTAAAAATACAAGCGCTTAAAGCCTACTAAGCAGCTCTCTCTTTTCCTCCTCAGAGAGCTGTTCTATCTCTTTCACCAGCTTATCCACTTTAGACTCAGTCACATTCAATCCCATCAGTTCTGCCGTAGTAATCCCAAGCTCAGCCCTTACCTGCTCAATATCTAAGTGAGCATAAGTACTAGCAGTAATACTGATATCACTGTGACCTAGCAGCTTACTGGTCATTTGAATGTTGCCGCCACGCATGACGCTCCAACTGGCAATGGTTCGCCGCAGATCATGAATAGTGACGTTTTGCTCTTTACTCTCTTTTGTTGAATCATCACTACGCAAACCTGCCCGTGTCGTTATGCGCCACCAAAAGCTGCCCTTACCTGACTTTTCGGTGATGTGCCCTGTAAGACTACGATTAGCAGGGAAAACGTATTTTTCGCCTCGCTCGGCTTGTGCACTTCGGCGTTTAAGAATATCCATCACCTCAACCGTTAATGGCACTGCATGAGGTCTTTTGGCCTTCATTTTACTGGTTGGAATTATCCATACACCGCGCTCATGATCCACTTCGCGCCACTCCATAGCAAATACACAGCTTTTACGTTGACCAGTCAGCAGTAGAAACTTAATCACATCTTGATAGATTTGCTCTTCATGGTTGAGGGCTTCAAGCAGGTTTTTAACTTCAAGCTTGCTCAGCACACGTTCGCGTTTTACATCTGCGAGTTTTTTGATCTTGGCAAAGGGATTCGGTTCTTGCTCGTTAAACATCGACTTCATTAACGACAGGCATTTATTGCGGATTGGTACCGATTTACTAATGAGGATTTTTTTAAGTAGATTATTAGCATCGAGTGGGCTTATATCGCCAACTTGCAGATCGGCTACTCTAGGTTGAAGATGGGCTTTCCAGAGTGATTGAATATCTCGTAGGGATTTTGGTCGCCGTTCATTGGTCTTAACTTTTAGCTTAAACTCGACCTCAAACACATCGAAAAGCTCTTGAACCGTCATAGACAGCTCGCGTTCTAATTCGGCTTCTCGCTTTTGTTCACGCTTAGCCTCGTTAGGGTTAACTCCCTCTGAAAGCTCTACCGCAGTTTGTTTTGCCAGTTTTCTGGCGTTCTCAATAGTGAGGTTAGGAAACTCACCAAAAGTAACTGAAACGTCCCGCCCTAATCGCTTGCGGCGAAAGCGAAAAAACTTGCTGCCTGAGGGCATTATCTCAAGAATGAGCCCTTTTACAGAGTCTCTGTGGTTAGAATCTTGAATTCTATACCTTTTTTCAAGAGGCTCTAACTGCTCGAAAAAACGTTTTGTGAAACTAATTTCTTTATCCATAAAGACTTAACCTCGAATCCTGTGCCGCCTATGTGCCGCCATAGGAGATAACTTTTATCAATTTACAGTAATTTTGATTAAAGTCAAAACTCAAGATAACACCGTAAGATATTGATAAATAAAGATTCGTTAACTTTCATCTATTTTAATTAATGTCGTCAAAGCTTTCCTGTGGGGAGACCATATACACTCATTTGTATATGCAATTCAATAAGCACTACCGTCTTAAACGTTTCAGTATCTAAAATAAAATTTCGCTAGATTAAACAAGCTTAAGCTAAGTCGGTTGTTTACGATGGGGCTTTGAGCATGCACTTTATCTATTCACGTTCTGCTTTACGCGCAGGATCATTTTTCATTTAAGTTTGCTCAAATAATACTGCGCGGCGAATATTATCGCGATGACTAGATTTTCACACAGGCAAAAATAGCGTTGCCTGAAATGCCATCCCAAGGCGTCAGCCTGTCGTAGTCATGTTCAAGGATATGCACTTCAAAGTAAGGCTGCAGTAACTGCTGCAATTGTGCAAATCCGACCGCGACCATAGGGTGTTCATCTTGCCAAGACTGGGTGATATCACCGGTTGTTTTTTGAATGCTGAGTTTAAGCGCCTGTTTTTCACCGTCACCCGAGTAATACCAACCTGAGCTAAACACAAACTGACTGTCTTCATGAGCTGCGCTATGGCTAACCACTGAGCTGTTGTCTATTCGGGTCTTTTTTACGGCGTTAAAACAAAACATACCGCCCGTTGCTAACGCACGATGTACGCTGCTAATGCACTCTTTCAGTTTTTCAATACCATCGCTGTAGTGGATGGAATACAGAAAACAGGTGATCAAGTCTAATGGCTCATCGACCGTGAAATTGGCCATGTCATGACACACAAAATCGGCTTCAGGGCAACGTAGCTTAGCAATATCGAGCATCGGCTGATTGATATCTAGGCCGCTACTTTGAAATCCATTTTCAATAAAATATTGAACATGGGGACCTGTACCACAGGCTAAGTCGAGATGGCGGACGCCTCTATTGCCGAATAATTGATGCAGACGGCGAATGCAGTCACTTTGTGCTTGATAGTTAATATCGGCACACATCAAATCATAATAACCAGACAGGTCGGTGTATAGAGCGTTAGTTTGCGTTGTCAGCAAGGAGGTTTACCGTGAATTTTTTGGGTGGCGCATACTATACTAATTGTCGATATTTGCGAAGCAGATATAAAGGCACATTGTCGACTTGGCTTACAAAATAGTTAATTTTAGCCGAAAGCTTCAGTAATATTGAGGCTTACGTATAGCCTACAACTCACTCACTTCCCCTTTCTACTTAAATATTCATAAGCTGTAATAAAAAAACATTCATGCCGCTGCTATTGCTGTCTCTTGCAAGGTATAATGCCGCCGTTCTCACCTAAAATACCGTTTCAAGAGAGGCTCTGTGGCACATACTTATATTCCATTTGAACAATACAAACGTAAATGGATTTTTAATCATAAAGACCTTCCTGTTACCGATGAAGACAAGGCGCTTATTTTGCCGCTTGATCAGAAGTCATCAATGGAAGTTTGGAATAAGTGGATAAGCAACAAAAGTAGCCGCACAGAACAGTTCACTAAAGGTGACTGGGCAGCTAAAGACACTGCTTGGGTGTTAACCGAACACTGGCAAAGTGCTTGGGATAGTGAAGATCCTGCTTTACCTGAAGGTTTTAGCGAGCATTTTGATTGGGCTGACGACGCCCCCGTATATTTCTGTTACGACAAGTACCAAGTGATTGAAACTCGCTGGGATGTATTTGTGCGTAACTGGAAGTCTTTCCTGTTCTTTGATGATGGTCCACTGCTGATCTCTGCAAAGCAAAAGCAGACAGCACTATTTCACCAAAATGGTCAGTTCCAGTTAGGTTCTCGTGGCTAATTGCCGGCCGTTACCTACCATTTCGAGGTTATTATGAAGTTCATTTCGACCCTATTATTAGCAACCAGTGTGTTGGTTTCATCGTCATTGCAGGCTAAAGAGGTTTCTGGCGTTCAGTTAGATGACTCAATCAATATCGCCAGCCAAACATTGGTGCTCAATGGCGCAGGTGTGCGCAGTAAGTTCTTTATCGACTTGTATGTTGGCAGCTTATATGTGCCAACAGCCCTCGACTCTGCCCAAGCGGTACTTGATGCGCCAAGCGCTGCCGTTCGTCTTAATATCACTTCGGGTATGATCACCGCCGATAAGATGAAAGATGCCATCACCGAAGGTTTTTCTGATGCAACTGACGGCAATACCACGCCAATAGCCGCTCAAATCGAGCAATTTATGGGGCTATTTAGCGCTGAAATTGTTGAAGATGACCAATTTACCTTATTAGCCGATAAAGCTACCGGCGTCACCGCGTACAAAAATGGTCAAGCTCAAGCAACCATTGCGGGTGAAGACTTTCGTCAGGCATTGCTAAAGATCTGGTTAGGTAAAGAGCCTGCCCAGAACAGCTTGAAAGAAGCCATGCTGGGCCAATAGCAGCCACTTGTAGACGATAAATAGTTAAAACTTAAATGTGACATCCAGGGCGGCTGCGCCTTGGTTGTCGATATCCTCAACACTGTTTTGCGGATTGAGCTCTAACTCACCATTAAAGAAATACCCCGCATAGGCATTAACGCTTACAGAGCGCGAGATATCCCAGCCGACTCTTGCAAAGCTTACCCACTCGTCAATTTCTGCAGTATTTTGTTTATCGGCAATTAAGAAACGATTAGTGCGTTTAGATGCCCCAAGGCCGACGTTCCAATCAGATGCCAGCTGATAGCTAAGCTCTAAGCCTGCCGGTCCACTAAAACCTGCTGAGAATGGATTTCCGAGTTTCAAGTTTTCAGTGATCTGCCAGTTAACTGCAATAAACGGTACGGTTCTAACTTCATCAATATCATTCAGATACGCGACCCCAATACCTAATACATTTCCCGAGTCAAAACGATACATACCGGATAACACGGCACCATAACTTTGTGCATTACTCGATGATGCGCTGTCGGCATATGCATACTGCAACTTTGGCGCAAGCATGAACATCCAGTTTTTGTTGGGACGATAAGAGAGAGATAAACTCGCTTTGTAACGTTCAATCTTATCCCAGGTTTGAGTGCTATCTTTTAGACGTGCCGAGCGCCAATCATAATCTAAATTATCATAACCAACACCCGCACCTATCGACCACTGCTTACTGAGGCGCATATTAGCTTTAAAATCAAACATCCACTGGTCACGCTGTAACTCATTACCGTCATCACCAACAGATGCTGTGCCCGTTGTTATCCTTGAAGCACTTAATGTAAAAGGGCTCGGTCGATAAGATGATGGTTTCCCGTTCTCTTTAGCTAATACTGTTGGGGACACAATCAATGTTGATAAGGCAAGTACGCTCACTGCCAGAGGCTTTTTCATATTGCTAACTCCATTAGCTAATCATTATTCAGGCAACATGTAATAACACTAGTTCATTGCAACTCTACCTTACGATAAAGCTTAGCTACAGGATCATTTTGTATCTAATTAATCGTTTATAGCATTCGTTCATAGCATTAGTTCATCACGAGCACTCATCGCAATGGCTCGGTTATTACTAAAGCGGAACGACCCTAATAACAAAGAGCTAAAGCGCCTTGTTATTTATCCTTAACTGACTTTATAAGCCCTTAAGAACATCTCTACCGTCTCGTTAATGTACTGCTCACGTTCGGCAAGTAAATCACTCACGTCTAAGCCAAGATCAAGTCTCATACGTACCTCACCAAAAATCATCAAACAAAGGCGCACCGCGCAATGCTGAGGATGATTGAACTCATACACACCAAGTGTAGAAACCCGTGTTAAATAGTCTCGCAATAAACCTAAAATATGCTTAGGCCCCGCGCTATAGAATAACTGTGAGATCTCTGGGTGCGAGTCAGCTTGTGACACGCAAGCTTTAAAAACGGTGACAGCTTCGGGGCTGGTTATCACCTCGCCAAAGTGTTTGGCAAACAAAGATAAGCTGGCCTCTGGCGTTGATGGATCTGACAACAACTCTTGATTGACCCCATGTACTAGGCACTTAGACTCAATCGATGCAACGAAGAGATCGTCTTTACAGCCAAAATGAGAGTACACCGTTTGTTTCGACACCCCCGCTAACTTAGCCACTTCATCCATGCTGGTATTGGGAAAACCCTGCTCGCAAAAGAGATCTTTTGCAGCCTGCAAGATCTGCTCACGCTTTTGCTCACTTCGACTCAATACTGGTGAATTCATAAAGGGCTTCACTCCTGCGGTAGGCCTTGTTGGTAAATCACTCGTGCTATTTAAGCATAAGATGGACTACCCAGTCCATTTAGCACGCAAATGGACTGGACAGTCTAGTTTTGAATCACTAGACTAGGCAGTCTAGTTTAACCAATTTTTAACCTAATGCACTAAATTGCGTTACCAATACAGGCTGAAAGTAATGAATATCAAAAGAGTTATAACTCGTCGTAAGCTGCTACTTAGCTTAGTTGTAGTCACTCTATTGCCAGCATGCCAGGACTCATCGGTCGAGCAAGCTGCTACGCCAAGTTATCAGTCTGTTAATGCAGAGGTGTTAAATCTCAGTGAGGGCTATGAATTTGTTCAAGAATTTTCAGGTACCATTCGTGCTGGTAACACCACTGGTATAGGTTTTGAACTGGCGGGGAAAATTAATACCTTAGCCGTTGATAGTGGTGACAGAGTCAAACAAGGCCAGCTACTGGCAAAACTCGATACTCGCCTGTTAATGGCTGAAAAAAATGAGTTAGATGCAAGTCTCTCGCAAAACAAAGCTGACGTAGACTTAGCTAAGGCCACATTAGACAGAAGCCTAGGGTTGCAACAACAAGGCTATGTATCAGAGCAGCAGCTTGATGAACTCAAAGGCCAACTGAGCAGTTTACTGGCAGCCAAAAATCGCTTACATGCGTCATTACTTGCTAACCAATTAAAAATTGAAAAGTCAGACTTACTCGCCCCCTTTGATGGCGTTATTAGCAAGCGAAGCCATAACTTAGGTGAGGTCATCGGTGTCGGCAGCCCAGTTTTCACCATCATAGAGCAAAATAATGTTCAGGCGTATGTAGGGGTGCCAGTCGAAATAGCCAATAACTTGGTGGCAGGTCAAGGTGTCGACTTAAGAGTCAGGCAGCAACACTACCCTGCAAGCATTGCTGGTATTGGTGCCGAGCTAAACCCAGTGACTCGCACAGTTGAAGTGAGGCTGACTCTGCCCGCTGACGCTAATGTTATTAACGGTGAGCTAAGTTACTTAAACTACGATAAAACCATCATCAATCAAGGCTATTGGGTGCCGATAAGTGCATTAACCGATGGTGTGCGCGGATTATGGAATATTTATGTCCTGACTCAAACTGATGAACCACTGTTTAGCATCGAACGTCGGGATGTTGAGATCATCTATACCGCTAAAGATAAAGCCTTTATCAATGGCGCGGTTAGCCCTAATGAACAATACGTCTCACAAGGGTTACATAAACTGGTCGCGGGTCAATTGGTCACTCGCCAAACTCAGCTCGTGACGAGGTAACGCAGATGGTTAAGTCATTAGTTGAAAATGGACGCCTAATCAGTCTGATCATAGCCCTGCTGATTGTCGCAGGCTTTGGCGCAATATCTAGCCTGCCACGTATGGAAGATCCTGAGATCACCAACCGCTTTGCATCGGTGATCACTCATTATCCTGGCGCCTCTGCCGAGCGAGTTGAAGCATTAGTTACCGAGGAACTTGAAAGTGAGCTGAGACGGCTTGAAGAGTTAAAGCTGGTGCAGTCCACATCAAGACCCGGGATTTCTGTCATCCAACTTGAATTAAAAGACAGTGTGATTGAAACCGCGCCCGTATGGTCTAGAGCACGAGATTTAATCGCCGATGCCAAAGGCCTGCTGCCCGTTACAGCGCAAAACACCACCTTAGATGACCAACTCGGTTACGCTAATACCGCTATACTCGGTATCGTTTGGCGCGGTGGCGGCGAAGTGCGTACCGATATGCTTAACCGCTACGCTAAAGAATTGCAAAGTCAGCTACGGCTACTCAGTGGCACCGATTTTGTTAACATCTATGGCCAACCAACTGAAGAGATCTTGGTCCAGCTGGACGGTAATAAAGTTAACCAGTTAGCCCTATCAGCGCAGTCTATCGCACAAATTTTACAAAATGCCGATGCCAAGGTGTCAGCTGGTGAAATCAATAACGACAACTTTCGCGCGCTCATCGAAGTCTCCGGTGAACTTGACTCGATTGCACGCATCGGCCAAGTGCCGTTAAAAGTTACCGAGAATGGGCAGATAATCCGTTTAGGTGACATTGCACACATTAGTCGTCAACCCAAAGAACCCGCCAACAGCATTGCGCTAATAGAGCAACAACAAGGCGTGATGGTCGCCGCAAGAATGCTCAGTAACACCCGTGTCGACCTTTGGCTTGAACAAGTTAGGCTGTCAGTTAATGAGTTACAAAGCAGTATTCCTGCCAATATCGAGATTGAGTGGCTATTTGACCAAGAAGGTTACACCACAGATAGACTAAGCGATTTAGTGGGCAGCTTATTATTAGGCTTTGTGATTATCTTAGTGGTGTTGATGCTGACACTCGGACTGAGAAATGCCCTTATAGTCGCATTGTCATTGCCTCTCACCGCGCTTTTCACCTTAGCCTGTATGAAATATATTGGCCTACCAATCCACCAAATGTCGGTCACAGGTCTTGTGGTCGCGCTGGGTATTATGGTCGATAACGCCATTGTGATTGTTGATGCCATCTCTCAGCGCCGCCAAAAAGGCATGGATAGTCTCAGTGCAGTGAAAGAAACCTTGCAGCACCTATGGTTACCTTTAGCTGGCTCAACCATTACCACCATGCTCGCCTTTGCGCCAATTGTGTTAATGCCTGGCGCTGCCGGTGAGTTTGTTGGCGGCATTGCTATCTCGGTCATGTTTGCCTTACTCGGCTCTTTTATTATCTCGCATACGATTATTGCAGGTCTTGCCGGCCGCTTTGGCGCTGATGGCAAAGGCACTCACTGGTATCACCACGGTATTAACTTACCCTTTATGAGCAATGCCTTTAGGCAAACATTGACGCTTGCGTTATCACGCCCTTTGCTAGCAGCTGTGGTCATCGGCGTATTACCCGTGATGGGCTTTATCGCCGCAGGCAAGATGACCGAGCAATTTTTTCCGCCATCTGACAGAGATATGTTTCAAATTGAAGTCTATCTCGCTCCGCAAGCCAGTATTAGCAATACCCGAGCGCAAGTGGCAAAAATCGATGCTAACTTACGCCAAACGGATGGCATAACTCGAATTGATTGGGTCGTCGGCGGCAATGTGCCCTCTTTCTATTACAACCTATTACAGCGCCAGCAAGGGGCGAGTAATTATGCCCAGGCTATGGTAAAAGCCCGAGATTTTGCTACCGCAAATCAGTTGATCCCTCAGCTGCAAATTTCACTCGATAAACAGTATCCAGGCGCACAAATTATTGTGCGTAAGCTCGAGCAAGGTCCACCATTTAATGCCCCTGTAGAGGTGCGTATTTTTGGCCCCAATCTTGACCAGCTTAAGCTACTTGGCGAGCAAGTTCGCAAAGCGTTATCGGATACTCAAGATGTTATCCATACCCGTGCCACCCTAAGTGCTGGGGCGCCCAAAGTCTGGTTCCAGATCAATGAAGACGCCAGCTTAATCAGCGGTCTGTCATTAACCGATATCGCTAAACAGATAGAAATGGCCACCACTGGTATTAAAGGCGGCAGTATTTTGGAGCAAACTGAATCCCTGCCGGTGCGCGTTAGATTGGGTGACAGCACCCGCGAGCAACAAACCAAACTGTCGGCTATCACGCTAGTGTCGGGTCAAGGTACTGGTATCCCGTTATCGGCGATTTCAAGCAGTCAAATTGAGGTGAGCCGCGGCGCGATCCCTAGACGTGATGGCCAGCGAGTCAACGTGATTGAAGCTTACATTACAGCTGGCGTATTACCACAAACTGTAGTGGATAATGTGAATGCTAAACTCGACGCAATTGAGCTGCCTAGTGGCTACCGCCTAGAGCTCGGTGGTGAAAGTGCTAAACGTAATGAGGCGGTAGGCAACTTAATGTCTAATCTGGTCCTTGTGATCACTCTGCTGTTGGCCACGGTAGTATTGTCGTTCAACTCGTTTAGACTCACTGGGATCATTTTATTTAGCGCCATTCAGTCTGCAGGCTTAGGCCTACTCGCGGTATATACATTTGGTTATCCGTTTGGCTTTACAGTGATTATCGGTTTATTAGGTTTAATGGGGCTTGCGATTAATGCGGCTATCGTCATTTTAGCCGAGCTTGAAGAGGTGCCAGCCACGCGAAATGGCGATACCCACTTGATTGTCGAACTTGTCTCCAGCTGTGGCCGCCATATCGGTTCAACGACCATTACAACCATTGGTGGATTCCTGCCGTTAATCATTGCAGGAGGCGGTTTTTGGCCGCCCTTTGCCATTGCGATAGCTGGCGGAACCTTACTGACGACCTTACTTTCATTAGTATGGGTGCCAACAATGTATTACTTGATTATGCGGCCTAAGAAAGTTAAACAGCTAAGCCCAAATGCCCCGCTAGCAAGTGGCGAAGTCAGTCGTTAACGGTTTGTTCCTCGGTATTGAGCATCACTCCCTTACTCACATAAGTAATGGGAGTGGTTATATTAAGAAGAGTACTGCAAGAACGACTCATTCAAGGGCATTCAGACTGATGCGATGAGTATTCAAGTGAGATTAAAAAGAGATTTCAACACTATTCAAACACGATTTAACGGCTATAACATATAGCCGTGTATAAGAAGTCGCTGTGGAAGCATAGCAGTTGAACATCAAAGCTAAGTTAATCTAATACACATCAAAGCTAATCATCAAAGCTAATCATCAAAGCTAATCATCAAAGCTAATCATTAGAGCTAAGTGCACAATTAAGCTAATTTGGAGTGTGCGACTAATATCTGATAGATTTGATCCTTAAGTGCCACCCGCTCCGCCTTTAACGCCATAAAGTGCGCATCACTGGTCGGCACTTCATTTTCTTCAAAACCACGAATTTGATGATCGAGTTGATGATATCGTTTCGCTAACACGCAAAATGCTTTATTGCGGCTCTTAAGCTCAATAATCGCTGACAAGTATTCTGGAAACTCGTGGGTCAGCAAGTGGTTTTCACCCAACATATTTCTCTCCTTATTATGTATTCATTATTATGCAACCAGTAGACATTATCGTCGTTAGCTTAACGCTTAGCTAGCGATCGCAGTTATTTCACATCCTGCTTACTGTAAAGATATCTTTAGCCAATTTGTTATCAATGGTTAACTTATAGACCTGCATCAATTCTTTTTAAAAAGAATTCAATTACATTGACTTAACCCTCAGCAAAAATTGAAACTGTATGAACTATAAGAATTGGCCGATTGCTAAGCAAATTGGCATGCTTGCTTTATTACTCACCGTACTCATTTTTGGCTTTCTTGGCTGCGTTTCCTATTTAACCGCATCAGATGTGTTAAGAGATAAGGGCATTAGCGCGATGCAGGCTCAAACCAAAGGCACTGCAGATTTAATCGAGCTGCAATACGAGAGTCTATTATCGCTCGCCAAGCGTAATGCTGACGTGTTTCGCGCCATGTATCCTGGTAACTTCCATAAACCAGATAAAACGGTCCGAGTCATGGGAGTTGAAACGCCAGCGCTCAGGCATGAAAGGGAGCAAATTAACGCCTCTAAGAGTAAAGTCGACCGCTACTCTAACTTAACTGGCGGCAACGCAACCGTATTTGTTCGCGAAGCTGAGAACTTTATCCGCATCTCGACTTCGTTAAAAAAGTCTGATGGTAAACGGGCATTAGCGACCTACCTTGATAAACAGCATCCTGCTTACAATGCCATGCTAAAGGGCAATGACTATGAAGGTTATGCTCAGCTGTTTGGTAAAGACTACATGACTATCTACCGCCCAATTAAAGATAGTAGTGGCAGCGTAATCGGCATTTTATACATAGGCTTCGATATCAGTGGTTCATTAGCACAATTACGCGGTGCGATTAATAAGCTCCAGTTAGAAGAGTCTGGCCACTATTTGTTAGTACGTAAATTAGACCACACCATAGTCGCTCATCCAAAGCACTCTGCTGGTAGCAAAGTCAACACTGACATCCTTGATGGGATAACCCTAGAGCAAGCTCTAACTCACCTTGGCTCGTGGGAATATACCAATAGTAAGGGAGAAACCGCTTATGCCTATACCATCGATATCCCAGGCTGGAACTGGTCGCTGATTGGGCAAGTGGATGGCGCAGAGCTTAACGAAGAAAGTGTTACCTTACTCAACATTAATATGGGCGTGTCGTTAATCGGCATGATGGTCATTACCTTGCTGTTGTCTTTGGTTCTGGTTCGAGCTCTCAAACCACTTGGAACATTACAAAATCAGCTTGAAAAGCTGGGTTCGGGCGATCTGTCCCAACACTTTGCTGCTAGCGAGGCTAACAGCAAAAATGAGGTAGATTTAATCACTAACAGTACCGCTAAGATGGCGACGAATCTCAGGGAACTTATATTAGCTTTGCAGCAGTCGGTCACCGCACTGCAAACACATTCTAACCACACTCAAGAGACCGCTCGTTTAAATGGTGAAGAAGCACAATCCTTAATGGCACAAACAGACCAAATCGCCACAGCCATCGAAGAGATGTCAGCCTCTGTACGCGATGTTGCTAACCATGCAAATGAAGGTGCGAGCATGAGCCAGCGAGTCGATGATGCAGCCAAAGGTGGGCAAGCCCTTCTTAATGACTTAGTTAATGGCCTACAAAGCCTAAGTAATCAACTGACTGATAGCCACAATAGTGTCGAAGTGGTCAATAAAGAGAGTCAAGCAATCAGCCAAGTTACCGAAGTCATTAACAGCATTGCCGAGCAGACCAACCTGCTTGCACTAAATGCAGCCATTGAAGCGGCGAGAGCGGGTGAGCAAGGTCGAGGTTTTGCCGTCGTCGCCGATGAAGTGCGCACCCTAGCGCAGCGAACTCAAACGTCTATAGCCGAGATAGGAAAAACCATTACTCAGCTGCAGTCTCAAGTGAAACTGACTGCTGGGCAGATGAACCAAAGTAATGAGCTTGGTGATGCCTCTGCCGCTCAAGGTAATGAAGCGATTGTACAGCTTATAGAGATCAACAGCAGCATTGCAGAACTCGCCACAACAGCCAGTAGTATTGCCAGTGCGACAGAGCAACAAAGTGCTGTAGCCGAAGAGATCACTCGCAATCTACATCAAATTACCGAACTTGCTAGAGACGGCGAACAACGCGCTGGAGACAGTGTCGATTCAGCTGAAAGCTTAGCTTCTATTGCCAATGAGATTAATACTAAGATCAGCGTGTTTAAGGCGTAATGTTTCAGCCAAGAGCACAATGACTCATCAATGAAGTCACAAAGGCAGCCGAGAGAGCTGCCTTTTTCTTTGTTCAAACAAGCCAAAGACACATGCTATAGCTCTGATTTTAAATATATTTAACTGATTAACTGCTAGATTTTTTAACTAACAGCGTTCTATAATCCGGCCACATTCATGTATAACAGTGTTGTTTCACAATACTGTTATACAACACAACGACCATTCATATTGAGTACCTATATGTTACGCAACTTTTTCATCGTTTGTTTCATCTTGATTATGGCCGGCTGTGCCAGTCCGCAAATTAATTCGGTCCAGGGTAAGAAATTACTGATCATTGCCGGTGAAGGACTCAATACCACCTATGAAGATAGCCCCGCCGCAAATGGTTTTCTTTTTGAAGTAGGTAAAACCTTTGCCACAGATCTTGGTCATAAACTGGAAGAGTTTGGCTTTGAGTCTTATCTGTTTGTCAGCAAAGACTCGGCGACCTATAAGCAAGAGTATCAACGCGCAGTAAACCGCTTGATGACCGACGAAACCATTGATGGTGTCGCTGAAATAAAAGTGCTGCATACTAAAAATGATAAGGTTAATGAAATTGCAGTTTACGCAACGTATTTCACTACTGATCTGATGGTCAAAGGCTGCGATCTACGCACCTCTAAAAATTGTTATAGCGTCAAAGAGCTAGACAAAATAGGCGATAAAATCTATCAAATTGTCGACCAAAAAACTGAGCAGTTTAATGACACACCCGTATCAGAAATGGTAATGGACACCTCGCTGTTTATCTATCGCGCCGAGCTATAATAATTGACTCATTGACATGTTCTGCCACTAGGCTTCGGCTGAAGCCTAGTAATCCTTTACTTTCCCTTAGCCTGTACCAGCCTTTCTTAGCACCTTCTTTTACCATCTCAGCTTACCCTTAAAAGATTGATGGGCTGAGGCTCAACCTACAATAAACAAGAGTTAGGCTTTACTCCTTACCTACCCAGCTTATACCGTTTTAGCTTGCATCATCTTAGCTAGTATTATCTTAGCTCGTATCATCTTAGCTTTCCGTAAGTGAGCCAGCGAACGTTCCGTCAAGCGTAAGGCCGTAGGCCGCTCCGCTTTCATCGTCTTTGCTTTCACCGTCTCAGCTTTTCCTAGCTCCTAGAACCTGCTTTCCCTAGCACCTGTTTTTACCTTCTTTAAAAACAAAAAGCCCCGCATTAGCGGGGCTCTTACTTAACCATTCAACTGTTTAAAGATTAATCTTCTTTTTCAGCGTCACGGTCCATATTCTCAGTCGTTTCAAGCCATAGAGCATTGATAATACCGAAAGAACAGGCTAACAATACGCCTAAAATCCAAGCAAAATACCACATAATCTAGGCTCCTATTAGTAAAGTGAGGTCTTGTTCTTTTCGATGAAGTCGCGAGATAAACGACCAAACATCTTCAAGTAAGTCCAAACAGTGTAGCTAAGTACAATCGGTACAAAGATGATTGCAGCCCATGTCATCACGGTTAGTGACATCTCACTCGCTGTCGAATCCCACATAGTCAAACTGACGTTTGGCTCTAGTGAAGATGGCATAACGAATGGGAACATTGCTGCGCCACACGTTAGAATAACCGCTGCAATACCTACTGAGCTAAAGAAGAACGCAAAACCTGAACGGTTAATGCGGCTACATAGCAATACTAAAATAGGCATAAGTAGGCCAATCACTGGGAACGCCATAGTCAGTGGATACTTATCGTAGTTCACTAACCAAGCGCCTGCTTCAACAGCAACTGTTTTAAGGGTTGGGTCAGAAACGCCATACGTGTCGATAGCTGAAGTAATCACGTAACCGTCAATACCATTCACTAACCACACACCCGCAGCGCCGAAGAATACGAATAGTGCTACAGATAGCAACTGCGACATCTTAGCAGCGCGTTCGCGTAGCTCGCCTTCTGTCTTCATTTGTAGCCAGGTTGAGCCCTGTAGCATAAACATGCTCACGCTCACTAGGCCAGCTAGAATACCAAAGCCATTTAGTAAACCGAAGAAACCGCCGTGGTATGTCGCACGCAAGTATTCGTCAAAGTTAAACGGAACACCTTGTAGCAAGTTACCAAACGCAACACCGATGATTAGTGGCGGAACAAAACCACCCACAAACAGTGCCCAGTCCCAAGACTTACGCCATCTTGGATCTTCAATCTTTGAACGGTAGTCAAAACCTACAGGGCGTAGGAATAATGCAAACAGTGTTAACATCATTGCCACGTAGAAACCTGAGAAAGACACGCCGTAGACCATAGGCCAAGCTGCGAACAATGCACCACCCGCGGTGATCAACCAAACTTGGTTACCATCCCAATGCGGTGCAATAGAGTTAATCATGATACGGCGATCAGTGTCGTCTTTACCGATAATCGGTAATAAGGCACCCACACCCATATCGAAGCCATCTGTGACAGCGAATCCGATGAAAAGCACACCAATCAGTGCCCACCAGATAAATCTTAACATTTCATAATCAAACATAATCAGATCTCCAGTTTAGGCATCAAGCTTTTCAAAGTGATAGCGACCCGTCTTCAAACAGCTTGGGCCAATACGCGCGAACTTAATCATTAGATAAAGCTCAATCACTAGTAAGATTGAATAAAATAGCGTGATAGAAATAATACTGAACATTAAATCGCCTACAGACAAGCTAGAGGCTGACATAAATGTCGGCAGTACTTCAGAAATCGTCCAAGGTTGACGGCCGTATTCAGCCACAAACCAACCACACTCAATCGCAATCCACGGTAGTGGTAAGCTGTAAAGTGCCGCTTTAAGAACCCATTTCTTCTCTTCGATTTGATGACGCGTGCTCTGCCAAAATGCAGCAGCAAACACTAATAACATCACCATACCGGCACCAACCATGACACGGAAAGACCAGAACATAGGTGCTACGTTTGGAATCGAGTCATTAGCCGCGGCTTTGATTTGCTCTTCTGTTGCGTCAGTCACTTTGTCAGTGTAACGCTTCAGTAGTAAGCCATAACCTAAGTCAACTTTAGCGTCTTCAAATGCCGCTCTAACTTCAGGCGTTTCATTACCGTTACGCAATTGCTCAAGCAGACCGTATGCAACCATACCGTTACGAATACGCACTTCATGCTCTGCAATTAAGTCCTTGATACCCGTTACTTGCTCATCAAGTGAACGAGTGGCAATGATACCCATAGCATAAGGAATTTTGATTGCGTAATCAGTGTGCTGGGTTTCCTGATTAGGGAAACCTACTGCAGTAAAGGCTGCTGGAGCAGGCTCAGTGTGCCACTCAGCTTCAATTGCTGCTAACTTAACACGTTGTACTTCACCCACCTTGTAGCCTGACTCGTCACCAAGAACGATTACAGACAAGATAGATGCCATACCGAAACTTGCAGCAATCGCAAACGAGCGACGTGCAAATGGTAAGTCACGCTTCTTCAAGATGTAGTAAGCACTGATTGCTAGAACGAACATCGCACCGGCTACATAACCTGACGCTACAGTGTGAACAAACTTCACCTGCGCAACTGGGTTAAAGAGTACTTCGCCCCAGCTGGTCATTTCCATACGCATGGTTTCGTAGTTGAATGTGCTACCCACTGGGTTTTGCATCCAGCCGTTAGCCACTAAGATCCACAATGCTGACATGTTAGAACCTAGCGCAACTAACCAGGTTACCGCCAAATGTTGGCGTTTACTGAAACGATCCCAACCGAAGAAGAACATACCGACTAAGGTAGACTCTAGGAAGAACGCCATTAGGCCTTCGATAGCAAGTGGAGCACCAAAGATGTCACCGACGTAGTGCGAATAGTATGACCAGTTAGTTCCGAACTGGAACTCCATCGCCAAACCAGTTGCAACGCCAAGTGCAAAGTTGATACCGAATAACTTACCCCAGAACTTGGTCATATCTTTATAGATTTGCTTATTGGTCATCACATAAAGTGATTCCATAATGGCTAGCAAGAATGCTAACCCCAAGGTCAAGGGAACAAATAGGAAGTGATACATGGCTGTCATCGCAAACTGAAAACGCGACAGCTCAACAACCTCTTCTAAAATCATTTGTGACTCCTTAGGTGGTGCGTCAAATCACTTTCGTTAGATCCCCATCAACGAGAGTGACTGCCTATATAGGAATATTAATGCAGTAAAATAGTTAGGTTTTATAACAAAACCCCAACTTCAACCGCGCTTCGTTGTTTAATTCATAAATTTTGTATTTTAAAGCCAAAAACACTAGCAAGCCCACGCTTGCGATCACATTTTTAATGGCCGTTGTGACTTCCTTCTCGAAAACGCAAATAAAGAATAAACAAATTAGTTAATATCAGTCACTTGCAATACGAAATAAGGTTATCCGCAGTGTTTTTATACCATTCAAAATTGATTCAAATCAATCAAAGCATTCGGTTTCAACGGGTTTTGAGGTGAAGCACACAGTTCCACCATGAAGACCGTTGACAGCATAAAACACTCATGATAGGAGCGATTCAAAAGTGAACAAAGTAGACAGTTTTAGCTAATAAGCAGTTATTTCACACCTAACCTTGCAAAACACCATTCTTTAACAAACCCAGCAACAGTAATCATAGTGCAAATAGGTAATGCAAAAATTGAATTTCTACAGTAAAGCCATTTAAAACAACGCTTTACAAAAAAGCCTGCGGAAATTGATTTCAAGACCTACATTTTCGGATAAGTTTTAATAATGTCAAAGTGTAATTTTTCTCGTTTGATCAAAAATTAGACCTCGCCTAAAATGAGCACCAAGTTAAGGAGACAGTCTGATTAACCCGGTGATGTAGCCCGGTAAAGACTTACTCCGCTTATTATTATCAATCTTGGTGGAGATACCATTATGACAAAATTATTCGAGCGTCTAGTTGTTAGCTATCAGCGTGTTTTCGTTGAACTTTATACTTCTAGAGAGCTATAAACACTGCTTTCTAATGCAAGATTTATCTTGAAGTTTTGTTAGCGCAAAGCGGCCCTCCTTAGTAATAAGGGGGGCTTTTTTATGCTTCACTCATTATTCTCGTACCTCATCGAAAAAAGCCCACTACTTTCAAAGACTACTAATAACCTCTGCTTATCGATAAAGCTGCTCTGACTAGGCCAAAACACATTAAATTAGTATTCCATGATTGACTAAACAACCACTAATCTCTTGTTTAGTCAATCTTGTTTACTAAAACACTTACCCATCAAAAATTTCATATAAAAAAAAGCCCCTAAATATTAGAGGCTTTCTTAGTATCAAATCAGTATTACATCAGCATTGATGCATATTACCCGACTGATTTTCTCACGTTGCGGAACATTCTCATCCAAGGGCTATCTTCGCCCCAAGACTCAGGATGCCATGAGTTAGCAACGGTTCTAAATACGCGCTCGGGATGCGGCATCATAATCGTTACTCGACCGTCAGTTGAGCTCAATGCAGTAATCGCATTTGGTGAGCCATTCGGGTTCTGTGGATACTGAGTTGCAATTTGCCCATTACCATCAACATAACGTAGTGCAATCGTACCCGACGCTTCTGCAGCCGCTAACGCTTCAGGCGATGCAAACTCAGCGCGCCCCTCACCATGTGACACAGCGATAGGCATGCGAGAGCCTTCCATACCTTGGAAGAACAAAGATGGACTCTTTTGCACTTCAACTAGGCTAAAGCGGGCTTCAAAACGCTCAGAGCGGTTACGCACAAAGTGTGGCCACAATTCAGTACCAGGAATGATGTCCTTTAAGTTAGACAGCATCTGACAACCGTTACATACACCGAGTGAGAAACTGTCATTACGTTCAAAGAACTGGCTAAACTGCTCACGAGCACGCTCGTTAAACAGAATTGACTTCGCCCAGCCTTCCCCCGCGCCCAGTACGTCACCGTAAGAGAAACCGCCACACGCCACTAAGCCCTGGAACTCCTCTAAGCTAATGCGGCCGCTTAAGATGTCACTCATGTGAACGTCTGTCGCCTCGAAACCTGCGCGATCAAATGCCGCTGCCATTTCAATATGCGAGTTAACGCCCTGCTCACGCAAAATAGCCATCTTAGGCGCTGCGCCTTTTAGGATAAATGGCGCGGCAACGTCTTCACTTGGGTCAAAACTTAAATCAACAGTTAGACCTAAATCGCTAGCGTCTTGCTTAAGCTCGAACTCTTCTTTAGCACACTCTGGGTTGTCACGTAACGCCTGCATGCGATAAGTGGTTTCAGCCCAAATAGTGCGTAGTGAAGTACGGGTTTCAGTTAGTACTTCACGCATCCCATCAAAGATTGCAATGCTGTCGCTATCGTTAAGCTCTGCAACTTTGTGGCAAGGTACGCCAGCCGCAGCAAACTTTTCAGTGATAATCGCAGCGTCTTGACGACGAACTTGAATAACTGCACCTAGCTCTTCGTTAAACAGACGTTCAACGTCAGTACCTGTTAGTGCACTCAAGTCAACATTTAGACCGGTGTGGCCGGCAAATGCCATCTCAACTAAGGTCGTGTAAAGACCGCCATCACTTCTGTCGTGGTACGCAATAATTGATTTATCGGCAATCATTGGCTGAATGGTTTCGAAGAAGCCTTTTAGGGTGGCAGAGTTATCAAGATCTGGCGCGATATCGCCCAGTTCACTGTAAACCTGAGCTAAACAAGAGCCACCTAAGCGATTCTGGCCAAGACCAAGGTCAAGCAGTAACAGGTCTGTTTCGCCTTTATCGGTGCGAAGCTCTGGCGTGACAGTGTTACGCACATCTTGCACCACTCCAAATGCGGTGATAACCAACGACATAGGAGAGGTCACGGTCTTTTGAACGCCGTTATCTTCCCATGCCGTTTTCATCGACATTGAGTCTTTACCCACTGGGATAGTCAAAGACAAATCAGGGCAAAGCTCTTCACCAATGGCTTTTACTGCTTGGTAAAGACCCGCGTCTTCACCTGGATGACCCGCTGGTGACATCCAGTTTGCAGACAGTTTAATGTGCTTAAACGAGCCAATATCAGTACCAGCAATGTTTAAGATTGATTCAGCAACTGCCATACGCGCTGATGCGCCAAAGTCCAGTAGTGCAAGCGGCGTGCGCTCACCCATAGACATCGCTTCACCTGTGTATGAGTCATAGCTTGATGCAGTAACCGCACAATCAGCCACTGGTACCTGCCAAGGGCCAACCATTTGGTCACGATTAACAAGGCCTGTTACCGTTCTATCACCGATAGTGATAAGGAAGGTTTTCTCGGCAATAGTAGGTAAACGCAGTAAACGGTGCGCCGCTTCTTGAACTTCAATCGCGCTTTGGTCAAGCGCGGCAGAGTTAGCTTTAGCACTCACCACATCGCGGCTCATTTTAGGCGCTTTGCCTAATAGCACTTCTAGTGGCAAATCGATTGGGTGGTTTTCAAAGTGCTCATCGCTAAGGACAAGTTCTTTTTCTTCCGTCGCTACGCCAACAACTGCAAATGGAGCGCGCTCACGCTGACAAATTGCGCTGAACAGCTCAATGTTTTCAGGCGCAATTGACATCACGTAACGCTCTTGTGACTCGTTACACCAAATTTCTAATGGGCTCATGCCTGGCTCATCAGAGGGCACTTTACGTAGCTCAAACTTACCGCCACGTTCACCATCATTCACAAGCTCTGGGAATGCATTTGATAGGCCGCCCGCGCCCACATCGTGGATAAACTGAATTGGATTGTCATCACCCATCTGCCAGCAGCGGTCGATAACCTCTTGGCAACGGCGTTCCATCTCTGGGTTTTCACGCTGCACAGAAGCAAAGTCTAAGTCTTCACTCGACTGACCTGAAGTCATTGATGACGCCGCGCCGCCGCCCAAACCGATGTTCATCGCAGGGCCGCCAAGCACTACTAGCTTAGCGCCAACGGTGATCTCACCTTTTTGTACATGCTCTTCACGGATATTACCTAAACCACCCGCCAGCATAATGGGCTTGTGGTAACCACGAACTTCAACACCGTTGTGGCTGTTAACTTCCTGCTCGTAAGTGCGGAAGTAACCCACTAGGGCTGGGCGACCAAATTCGTTATTAAACGCTGCGCCACCAAGTGGGCCCTCGGTCATAATATCAAGTGCGGTTACGATACGATCTGGCTTACCGTAATCAGCTTCCCATGGCTGAACAAAACCTGGGATCTTAAGGTTTGAAACACTAAAGCCTGTTAAACCGGCCTTTGGCTTAGAGCCTCGACCTGTCGCGCCTTCATCACGAATTTCACCGCCGCTGCCCGTTGCTGCACCAGGGTATGGGCTAATAGCTGTCGGGTGGTTGTGAGTTTCAACTTTCATTAAGATGTGCATCGGCTCTGTGTGGTAGCCATAAACACCATCTTGTTTCGGGAAGAAGCGACCGGCTGTTGAGCCTGTCATTACCGCAGCGTTATCTTTATAAGCCGATAATACGTTTTCTGGGGTCTTCTCGAAGGTATTCTTAATCATCTTGAACAAAGACTTTGGCTGCACTTCACCATCGATTGTCCAATCTGCGTTAAAGATTTTATGACGACAATGCTCTGAGTTTGCTTGAGCAAACATCATTAGCTCGATGTCATTTGGGTTACGACCTAGGCGAGTAAAGTTCTCTACTAGATAGTCAATTTCATCATCGGCTAATGCCAAGCCTAGCTTAGTGTTAGCTTGCTCAAGTGCAACTCGACCTTCGCCAAGCACATCAACGCTGGTGAACTTTGCCGGCTCAGTGCGAGCAAACAATACGCTAGCGCTATCAAAATTTGGCAACATTACTTCAACCATACGGTCGTGTAATAGCGCCGTTAACGCTTTAGTTTGTTCGGTAGATAACTCGTCGGCCACAACATAATAGGCAATACCACGCTCTAGGCGCTTAACCTTATTCAGACCACAATTGTGGGCGATATCTGTTGCTTTTGATGACCAAGGAGAGATGGTACCGGGACGGGGGGTGACAAAGTGGAGATAGCCTTCTGGCGTGTGCGCTTCGATAGCGGGGCCGTAGGTTAAGATTTTTTCAAGCTGTTGACTTTCATTTTCATTTAACTGCTCGTTCAAATCAGCTAAATGGATAAACTCGGCATAGATTTGGCGCACTGGCAGTGCTGCCGATTCACAAGCTTGCATCAGCTTCTGTACTCTAAACGCCGAAAGTGCAGGGGCTCCGCGGATGATCTCCATCACGTCTTTTCACCTTATATATTATAATTGCAGGGTCAGATCTGGCGCTATTATAGGGAAATGTTTGTCACAAATCATCAGCAGTCGCTATAGAAAACAGTGTTTCCTGTACAGGAAAAAGCGCCTCGATTTTATTTGCTATTGAATGCGCTGATTTCCAGCAAAAAAACAATTTAGGTTCATACTGGATCTAACAGCAACAGCAAATATGCCATTTTTTTACGGCAACCAAGAATGTGTTATAATCGACGGCTATTTCTTTATATTCCTTATAATTTAAGTTAAGCGCTAACAAAAATAACCCATGAAAAGACTGTTACTTATTCTATGCTGTATCACCTTACTGGCTGCCTGCCAGAAGGTTGTCGTGGAACAAGAAAAGCCAGTCTTTGTCCCTGAACCGACTGAGTTAAATGTGGGTACCATATATGGTCCACAGATCTTCTTTACCTCTGGTCAAGGCGATTCTGGCTACGATTATGAGATGGCAGAGCGCTTTGCTAAGTATCTTAATCTCGAATTAAAGATGCAGCCCTACGCCACGATTAGTGAGCTATACGCTGCGATGCGAAGTGGTGAAATTGATATCATCGCCGCAGGTCTTGGAGATACGCCAGCAAGGCGAGAACAATTTAGAGTTGGACCACCGCTTTATCGTGTTAATCAGGTCTTGGTCTATCGCCAAGGTACGCCTGTGCCAAAAAACATTAATCATCTTGATGGCAAAATCACAGTGACGACTGACTCGTCTTTTGTCGACACCTTAACAGAGCTGCAAAAATCCAATCCCGATTTAGTCTGGAATCAAGAAAAGGACAAAGATTCTGAAGAGCTACTCATGATGATTGCCGCGGGTGATATTCCCTATACGATTGCCGACTCTACCAGTTTCGATATCAACAGACGTTTTATGCCAGAACTGCGTGAAGGATTAATTCTTAAGCGTAAGCAACCTGTGGTTTGGCTATTACCTGCGAACAATAGTGACAAGCTGATGAGCGAACTCCTTGCGTTTTGGCATAAAGAGAAGCGTGACGGTACCTTAGCTCACCTTGACGAAAAATACTTTGCCCATGTTGAGCGCTTTGATTATGTTGATACTCGTGCTTTTATTCGCGCGATTGATAATAAGTTACCCAAATATCAGGCGACCTTTGAAAAACATGCTGGCGATATAGACTGGCGTAAATTGGCCGCGACTGCCTATCAAGAATCTCACTGGAACCCTAATGCTCGCTCACCCACTGGTGTACGTGGTTTAATGATGCTGACCTTGCCGACAGCAAAACAGGTTGGAATTAAAAACCGACTCGACCCATACCAAAGTATTAAAGGGGGGGCGAAATACCTGACTAGCATGCTCGAGCGCCTGCCAGATTCGATTCCTGAAAGCCAAAGGATGTGGTTTGCTCTCGCCTCTTATAATATTGGCCTTGGCCATGTTGAGGATGCCAGAAAGCTTGCTCAGGCTCAGGGGTTAAACCCGAGCGCATGGAGTGATGTAAAAACCATATTGCCACTGCTACAAAAACGTCAGTACTACAAGCAAACCCGCTACGGTTATGCCCGTGGTAATGAAGCGGTGCATTATGTTGATAGCATTCGTCGTTATTACGACACCTTAGTGTGGATTGATAATCAAAATAGCTTACTTGAGCTCAAGAAAAAGCCCCTCCAAACAGCCGAAACTCAAGAGCCTAAGCTTGACGTTTCACAGCCGCAGCAGCCTTGAGCCAATAGACAGCCTTGAGCCAATAAACAGCCTTTTACAAATTAACAGCCCTGCTCAGTAAAACTCGTCAGCAAAAGTCAGATATCGGCTTAAACTCAATCAAACACTTCATTTAATCAAAGATTAATAACACTCACGTAGACTTTTACACTACAACTTGATAAACCTAAATTAAGATAAGCTACATTGCTTAATCTCTCTCATTTAGGGAGATTAATAATACAATTAAACAGTGAATAAAAGATTAGCCAGCATCAACAACACCCATTTAAGAAATGTCTACCGCATCAATGTAAGTGAGGCAAATATGAGAAAAAGAACAATTAACAATGTTGCAGCGCGTCGTCGTAGTCAATTGAAAACACGCCACCAAAAAGTACTGAATAGACAAAAGCAGTTTTTTGTTTTTATTAAACCCGCAGAAGATGCGTTTTTTAACCCTTAGCATCAGACTGTAAAGCCTGCTGTTTGGCTAGCGCCTTGGCCACTTTGATCTCTTTTCTACGGCGCCTAAAAAAAGCACTGAGCTGCTCGCTACACTCAGTTTCAAGCACGCCTGATGTAACATCAACCTGATGATTAAACGCGCTATGACGCACAATATCGATAACCGTACCAGCAGCGCCGGTTTTTTCATCTTTAGCACCAAAGACCAATCGACCCACTCTTGAATGCACAATAGCCCCAGCGCACATGGCACAGGGTTCTAAAGTTACGTACAGGGTGGTATCGAGTAAACGGTAGTTCTGCATTATCTGCCCGGCTTGGCGCAAACACTGCATTTCGGCATGGGCGCTAGGATCATGCAAACCGATACTAAAGTTAAAACCAGCACTGACAACGTCACCGTCTTTAACCAGTACCGCGCCGACTGGTACTTCGCCTCTCTCTTCCGCCTTTATTGCCATATCCATCGCCATCTTCATGAAATGAATATCTTGCTGCTCTTGTGACAATTTACGCCCCTAACCTTTATCTAAAACCTATAAATACTGCTAACCGTACTATTTAAAATCTTAGCTTGATTGCATGAGGCGCGATTATATCAAGCTTTAAACCCTTCGAGTTATCTATCGGTAATTTTCATCACACTCTGGTGCTAGAGACTAGGCTCTAATACTAGGATTTAAATACTAGCTCTAGATACTAGCCTCAAAATATCAGCCTCAAAATATTATGGGTGACATCAATCGCACAAATAAGCCACTAGATACTGCCTAGCCACTTTACCTCATCAACTCGCTCGCCAAAAAACATCGCCCCCGCCACAGTATGATGGCCATAGTCATAGAAGTACTTCTGGTAGTCATCATCAATAGCGTAGCAAGTTTGCTTATGTTTATTACAAACATAATCCATTCGGTCTAACAGAGTCACGCGAGGGTATTTGTCTGCAAGCGTAGTAAGAGTGTGGTTGGCTTCTTGAGTAAACAACTTAACCTCTCGGTGCGAGAACTGCTCAAAGTGCTTTTGATTAATCTTTGAGATATCTAAGCTTGAAATATTATTAGCCCCACGATCTTTTACTAAAAGATGGAACAGAAAGTCGGCATAAGTACGCTGACCAAACTCTTCAAATTCATAGATATTTTTTACTAAAATGGGTTTTTTATTATCTTTTATCAAACGCGTCACTAACGTTTCTATCTGCGGCAAATCCTGCGGTTTATACTGTGAGGCCAACATAATCGTATCGGCTAAGCGATAGTTAGGCGAACTAAAAAATGACTCATCGATATGACCGATTTCAGTGCCAAAGCGAGCTAATTGAAACTGCGCTAAACTCGCTTCACTGCTCGACAGCACGTTAAATAGATCTTTAGAGTGAGAGTTACCAACAATTAATAATCGTTGCCTGTCGTCATCAGCGTCAAACCACTGAGTTCTGTCATAGAGGTTCTTATCCACGCCGTAATCTTGGTTACCACTCAATGCGCGTAAATAGTCCCAACTATTTGCCCCCAACTCTCGGTTATCAGGCTGATAAGATTTAACCATTAGATCCAAATAAGCCTCGTTTGACCTATAGAGATGCTTACTATCCGCAATACCTGCCGCAACCACAAACAACGCAGTCAGTACGCCACCGCTGACAAAAATGAATTTGCGGCTAAAGGCCTGCTTATTTCTAAAAGGGATCTCGACAAAACGCCAGCTCAGATACGACAACACAACAACACCCAGACACAGCGATAGCATCAATTCATGAGAGGGTTCGGTAAAGCTGCGGTACTTTACCAATGCAAACACTGGTTGATGCCATAAATAAGCGCTATAGCTTATCAGGCCGACACCAACAAAAAGCTTGTAGCTTAAAAATCGCTGAACCCAAGTCCCTTGTTGAGCAAATACGATAATTAACACTGTACCAACGGTGGGAACTAAAGCATAAACGCTGGGAAAAGGGAGCCTTGAATCAAAGGTCAATACGGAAAGTAAAATCAGCAGTAACCCAAATAGACTCACAAAATTATTAAGCTTTGGCGACATCCACTGGGGGAGCTCCTGCTGCTGATTTAAGAAAAAAGCCGCGAAAACGCCAATTAATAACTCCCAACCTCGGGTCGGTAACAAGTAAAAATTCGCTGTTGGTGCATTGTAAGCAGCCCACTGGGCTAACGATAAACTCAGCAGGAAAATAATCGCCAAAGCCCCAAGAATAACCCGTTTTCCTCTCCCCCATAGGAACATTAGCAGCAGCGGGAAAAAGATATAGTACTGCTCCTCAACCGCCAAACTCCATGTGTGCAGCAAAGGCTTGAGCTCAGCAGCTGTGTCAAAGTAATCACTTTCTAGCCAAAAAAGGATATTAGATGAAAACGTTGCAACGGCAATAATGCTTTGAAAGAAGTCCTTAAGATCCAGCGGCATTAACCAAAGCCAGGCAAAAGGAATACACACTAAGATCACGAAGAAGAGTACCGGTAAGATCCTTCTCGCCCGGCGTTCATAGAAATTAATAATACTAAATTGATTAGATTCAAGTTCAGTTAAAATAATGCTGGTGATCAAGTAACCACTGATCACAAAAAACACGTCTACCCCAACAAAGCCACCACTCAACGCGCTAAAGCCTGCATGAAACAAAATAACGGGGATCACCGCTAACGCTCTTAATCCATCTACTTCAGATCTATAGCGCATAGGCAAACTCCTTTTAATACATATAAGTCCCTTTATTATTTATATTAGAAGCGTGACTAACTTTAGACAAATAATGCCCAATAAAAAAGCGCGCTCATATTGCTATGTGCGCGCCTTTCTCATCGGTATTAGTCTGAACGTTTTAGGGTTAGGCCTTAGCCTTTATTCCCATTCAATCGTTGCAGGTGGCTTACCAGAAATATCGTAAACCACACGTGAAATACCGTCGACTTCGTTAATGATGCGGTTAGATACACGACCTAGGAAATCATAAGGTAGATGTGCCCAATGCGCCGTCATAAAGTCGATAGTTTCTACCGCACGAAGCGATACAACCCAATCATACTTACGGCCATCGCCCATTACGCCAACTGAACGCACTGGTAAGAACACAGTAAATGCTTGGCTAACTTTGTTATACAGGTCAGCTTTGTGTAGCTCTTCGATGAAAATCGCATCGGCTAAACGTAGCAAGTCACAGTATTCTTTCTTCACTTCGCCTAGTACGCGCACACCAAGACCAGGTCCTGGGAACGGGTGACGATAAAGCATATTGTATGGCAGGCCTAATTCTAGACCAATCTTACGTACTTCATCTTTAAACAGTTCACGCAGTGGCTCAACCAGACCCATTTCCATATCATCTGGCAAACCGCCAACGTTATGGTGAGACTTAATGCAATGCGCTTTACCCGTTGCGCTACCAGCAGACTCAATCACGTCTGGGTAGATAGTGCCTTGAGCAAGCCATTTAGCATTAACGCATTTCTTAGATTCTTCGTCGAAGATCTCAACAAATACACGGCCAATGATCTTACGCTTAGCTTCAGGTTCCGCTTCGCCAGCCATCGCATCTAAGAAGCGGTTTTCAGCGTCAACGTGAATGATGTTTAAACCAAAGTGGTCACCAAACATCTCCATCACTTGCTCAGCTTCGTTAAGACGTAGTAAGCCGTTATCAACAAACACACACGTTAACTTGTCACCAATCGCGCGGTGTAGCAGCATTGCCACCACAGATGAATCAACACCACCTGATAGACCTAGAATAACTTCGTCATCACCGATCTGTGCTTTTAAGCGCTCAATCGCATCTTCAATGATTGAAGCTGGTTTCCAGTTTGCAGCACAAGCACAAATTTCTAGCGCAAAATGTTCAAGCATGCGCTTACCTTGGCGAGTGTGAGTCACTTCAGGGTGGAACTGAACGCCGTAGAACTGCTTGTCTTCATTGGCCATAGCGGCAAACGGACACGTTTCAGTTTTAGCAACAGCAACAAAACCTTCTGGGATAGCAGACACTTTGTCGCCATGGCTCATCCACACGTCAAGTAGTGGCTTGCCCGTTTCGCTTACTGCGTCTTCAATGGCTTTGAAAAGTAAAGACTCAGTTTGCACTTCTACTTGTGCATAACCAAATTCACCTTCGCCAACGCCTTGAATTACTTTACCACCAAGCTGCTCAGACATGGTTTGCATGCCGTAACAGATCCCTAGAACAGGAACGCCAGCGTTAAACACATATTCTGGAGCGCGTGGTGAGTTCTCAGCGGTAACACTTTCTGGGCCACCGGCTAAGATAATGCCGTTTGGAGCAAATTCACGAATTTGCTCTTCAGAAACATCCCAAGCCCAAAGTTCACAATACACACCGATTTCACGAATACGACGGGCGATTAGCTGAGTGTATTGCGATCCAAAATCTAAAATGAGGATCTTATGCTCATGAATGTTGCTCATGGGGTACCTTATCTCTATTTTTTCATTGTTAACTAACCAAGCAGTGAGTGCTCTGCGGACCTTCTACTTGGCTTAATTTAAAGGCGACATCAACTGTCGCCTTTAATATCTAAAATACGAATTAAGAACGAGTGCTATAGTTAGGCGCTTCTTTGCTGATCGTTACATCGTGAACATGAGACTCGCCCATGCCAGCTGCAGTGATCTTCACAAATTCCGCTTTTTCATTTAGTTCTTTAATTGTTGCACAACCCGTTAGGCCCATACATGAACGTAAACCGCCCATGTGCTGGTGAATGATCTCTTTTAACTTACCTTTGTAAGCTACGCGACCTTCAATACCTTCAGGTACCAGCTTGTCTGCTGCGTTATCACTTTGGAAATAACGGTCAGACGAACCTTGAGTTTGTGTCATGGCGCCTAGTGAGCCCATACCGCGGTATGACTTATAAGCACGGCCGTTATATAACTCAGTTTCGCCCGGTGCTTCATCAGTACCAGCGAACATAGAGCCTGCCATGATGCACGATGCGCCCGCTGCTAATGCTTTCGCTAAGTCACCAGAGAAGCGAATACCGCCATCGGCGATAACCGGAATATCAAGGTGCTTAACAGCAGCTGCGGCGTCAGATACTGCAGTAATTTGCGGTACGCCTACACCAGTTACGATACGTGTCGTACAAATTGACCCTGGACCAATACCCACTTTAACCGCGTTAACACCGGCTTCAACCAGTGCAAGTGCACCTTCAGCTGTCGCTACGTTGCCACCAACGATTTGTAAATCTGGATATTTAGCGCGAGTATCACGAATACGTTGTAAAACGCCTTCAGAATGCCCGTGCGATGAGTCAATAAGCAACACATCAACACCTGCTAGTACAAGTGCATCAACACGCTCTTCGTTACCAGGGCCTGCGCCAACAGCAGCACCAACACGCAGGCGACCTAACTCGTCTTTACATGCATTTGGCTTACGCTCTGCTTTTTGGAAGTCTTTTACAGTGATAAGACCTTTAAGCTTGAAGTTGTCGTCAACAACCAACACTTTCTCAACGCGGTGAGAATGCATTAGCTTTTGAACTTCATCAAGTTTAGTCCCTTCTAGTACGGTGACTAGACGATCTTTAGGTGTCATCACTTGATCAACCGTACGTGACCAGTCAGTGATAAAACGTACGTCACGGCCAGTAATAATACCCACTAATTCGTGTGCATCGTTGACGACTGGGTAGCCAGCGAAACCATTTTTCTCAGTTAGCGCCTTAAGCTCGGCTAACGTCGTTGCAGGGGTCACGGTTACAGGCTGCTGAACGATGCCCGCTTCGTAAATTTTTACTTTGCGAACTTCTTCAGCTTGTTGCTCAATCGTCATGTTTTTATGAATAAAACCTAAGCCACCTTCTTGCGCAATCGCAATCGCTAAACGAGCTTCGGTAACGGTATCCATAGCAGCAGACACGATTGGAGTATTCAACTCAATCTTATTCGTCAGGCGTGTTTTTAACACAGCAGTATTTGGGAGGACGGTAGAGTGCGCTGGAACCAGCAACACATCATCAAAAGTTAACGCTTCTTTTTTCAATCTTAACATGCAACATCTCCCCAAGAGAGTAGGAATTAGAGGTGAAATATTGCGGCGAGATTATACCTTGCATATATGGGTTGGTAAATGGAAAATAGACACTAATTCGCATTTGTGTGTAAAAAAATTATGAAAAGCCCAAAAAACGATGTTTATACCGTCTCTCGCCTCAACGGCGAAGTTAGACAACTTTTAGAGGGGCAGCTTGGCCGAATTTGGCTAAATGCTGAAATTTCAAACTTTGCAGCGCCGGGCTCTGGCCACTGGTATTTAACCCTCAAAGATAATTTTTCACAAATTCGCTGCGCCATGTTTAAAGGCCGTAACCAGGCCGTGACCTTTCGCCCAGCGAACGGCCAACAGGTTTTAGTAAAAGGCAATATCAGTGTGTATGAGCCTCGCGGTGACTACCAACTGCTAATTGAATCTATGCTGCCTGCAGGTGATGGCCTGCTCGCCCAGCAATATGAAGCGTTAAAGATGAAGCTTGCCGCCGAGGGCTTATTTGCCAGCGACACCAAACGCCCACTGCCTGAAAACATTCAAAAAATCGGAGTAATCACCTCGCCTACTGGCGCTGCGATTCGCGATATTTTGCATGTTTTAGCGCGCCGAGACTCATCAATTGAAGTCATCATCTACCCCACTCCTGTACAAGGCACTGACGCCGCAAAAAGTATTTGCGATGCCATTAATCTGGCTAATGCCCGCAGCGAGGTAGACGTTTTACTGGTGACTCGCGGTGGTGGCTCACTCGAGGATTTATGGAGCTTTAATGACGAAGGTTTAGCCCATACTATTTATAACAGTGGTCTTCCGGTGGTATCAGCTGTTGGCCATGAAGTGGATATGACCATCAGTGATTATGTGGCCGATCTGCGCGCGCCAACGCCTTCTGCTGGCGCCGAGCTATTATCAAAAGATGCCGACAACAAAGCGCAAAAACTGTTATCACAGCTTTCACGCCTAAAGCAGGCTTGGCAGCATTACCAGTTAAAAAAGCAAAGCCAGCTACAGTCAACCGAGCACCGCCTGCAAAAGCAAGATCCGCAGCGCCGCCTACAGATGTATGAGCAAAGCTTCGATGAAATGCAGTTACGCTTACAGCAAGCGATGCAAACCAAGTTACATGCTTATACCTTAAAGCAGCAGAACTTAAGTAATCGCTTAGCGAATCAGTCACCACAACATCGACTTGACCTTGAAACCCAGCGTTTAAGTTATCTGAGCGCTAAGTTAAATAACGCCATGATTGATAAGTTAAAGATGAGTGAGCAGCGCCTCGCCCATCGGGCCCAGCAGCTAGACACAGTGAGCCCGTTAGCCACATTAAGCCGTGGTTACAGTATTACCCTTACAGGTGAAGGCAAAGTGGTGCAATCAACGAGTGATACTTGTGTGGGGGATACGCTAACTACGCGTCTGCGAGATGGTAGTGTGACTTCAACTGTGGTTGAGGTAGGTTAATAACCCAGGGGTTAAGCTCCGCTTGAAGGATAGCGATTCAAACTTCGTTTGAAAATTAACGTGGTGGCGCTTCGCCCACATCCGAGTAAGGAGGACTGTTCGTCCTTATCAAGAACATCATTGTTCAACGGCCAGCTCGCCGTCCTTGGCTCTCGTTCAAAGAGTCAATATTCATGGACTTCGCCCTTGCATCCACCATGACGCCCCGACGGAGTTACATGCATTAGATACGGGCACTCATCTTCGAAAATCGCTATCGCTTCAGAATCGCCATCTGTGGCTCTACTAAAGCTACCTCAGCATCCCTGCCTCGCTCACGCGATTTTCTCTATGAGTTCTGCAACTCCGATGGGGAATTGGTGTTTTCTATATTTGATGCCTAATTTGGTACAACCAGAAGTATGTCCAAAGATAAAACTAGATAATAATTACTGGGTAGAGTTAATTACTTCTTTTTATACCAAGTGAATTAGTCACTAAAGACATTGCGCTAGACGACTGCAAGATTTAGGGTAACCTAGCAACAATGGTAATAAAGTAGCTAAAAAGGAATAGGCAAACATGGATGAAATACTGACAAGAATTGCTGCAATACACCAGCAGCACGCACTGAAATGCTACCTCGCAATAAAATCATTGAAGGCTCAATATGATTGGCCAGCTAATGACTGGTTAAAAATAGAAAAGTTAATAGAGCTAGAAGAACCCGCTTTTAATTTAGCCATTATCCAATCCGATTCCATGCCCTTCAAGCCTATAGAGCAAAGACGTCACTGGGTTTTAGCTCATGCTATCTATCCCTACGCCTACTTCACCATGCAAGACTGGTTTAATCAAAGCGATGCTAGTGAAATTTTTACCTATTATTTCGAACAATGTGCACAGCAAAATGAGTATCTCAGCCACAATATTTCAGTACTGATAGCTTTTAAGCAAGCTTGGAGGTTAATCAACACTGAACAACAAAAGCTTCGATTCATTGAGCGCTTCTGTGAGTTCGTTACAGCCACATTTTACGGCAATAACCACCAATCCTATCCAGTAGCAACTGATTACACTAAACCGAAGAATATTGATGTGCAAACAGTACTAACAAGCGCACTAAAACAACCTGGTTTCTGGGGGCATAACCTTATTGCTTTAGCTTCAATACTACGTATTAAGCAAGAAATACCAAACGCTGTTTTAATACGACTGTTAGCCAATCTAGATGAGCAGTGCCACTGGATATTCGAAGACAGTGCAGACAGGCCATTAATCTATAAGAATAATGATAAACAAGCACTTCACCATACTTTTGAAGCTGCCAGCTTTAAGTTATTAACAGGATCACAAAGTAACTTACACCAAATAACGCTGGCAGAATCAAGCTGCTACTTATTTTATCTAGATGGTGTATCTTTAGAACAGAAGTCGCATCTGATAGATATCATCAACCACTTTACTGCTATGTAAAGATAATCGATATCAATCTGCACTGCGCATGTCATCTTCATCTAGTAACTCCATTAGGCCAACTAAGGCGATAAACAGCACGGCGCCTACAGGCCAAATAATCCAAGTCTCGCCCCAGTTCATCGTCCATAAGCTCCACCCTAAGTAGATGGTAATCAATAATGGCCAGTAGAATGCTGCCAGCTTTTCAGCCTTTTGGGTGCGTTTACTTTTCTCCGTTCTTATACCACTGTCTTTCAAAATATTATTGTAGGCTGTATATCTCGCGCTAACAGCTGACAGTAGGTATATGCCTGTTGTGATCATTAACATCATGACAATGAGCATCATTAGCACTATATCGGTGCCATTAAAGAACAAGCTTACCGTCATCAAAGGCACAAAGCTGAATATAAACAGGAATATGGCTACAGATAATCGTCGATTGTATTTGGGTCTGAATTGTTGCAGCTTTTCATTTATCACGCTGTGAACGCCATAGGCTAATTCAAATGGCTCCTTATCAATAACAGCAAAATCAGACTCATATTGATTGGTCTTTATAAAAAAGCTAACCGCTATCGATACCATAATTAAAATACCGATCACGCCCATCGCCGCTGCACCATCTCCCGTCATTCCCAATCGATTGGTTTCCGCCATGGCTAAAACGAAAAATAGCGGCACAACTGAGCACACACAAAGTGCGACACCTTTAGTCACGACCTCTGACTCCTCAACCTTTCTATCCACATACGCAACTGCTTGCTCAAGGGGAATTTGAGTCAGATGATGTGTCTTATCTTGAGTCTCAATAACCTCATTACCATCCTTTAATAGATAGTCAGTTGAGACCTCAAAGATCTCCGCCAGTTTTATAATACGATTTAAGTCTGGGATGCTATTGGCGCTTTCCCACTTAGACACTGACTGCCTTGAGATATTCATCTTTTCGGCTAACTCTTCCTGTGACCAGCCAAACTGCTTCCTTAATCTGATTATTTTATCTGCTAATATCATTGTTCCGTTCCTTCGTCTGTTGTTTAGCCGTAAGCCTATAAAATCAGATAGTTGCACACTACCAAGTTCAGCTAGCATTTTGTCAACCAGCGGTTGCATCTCAGCAATGATCGAGTTGCGTTTGGTTTTTTAGCATCCAAGCTAGCGATTTTAGTGCTAAGTCGCAAGTTATAGGTAGTCTCACATTTTTGGATGTTAATAGCTTATACACCAGTATCAACTCCATTTAATTTAGCTCAACAGATCCTTATTCACCCGTAACCTTGGCCCGAATCCAGTCTCAGTTTGATTGATCCTAGCTGCAAATACCCGATCCCTCCTATAAAGCAACTCCGTAAAACACCAACCTAAAACACCAAATCCTAGATAACAAAAAAGGAACCCTAGGGTTCCTTTTAAAAGTCTTTCGACTATTTCAAACAAGAAAAAGCGTTAATCTTTATTCTTATCGCGAATATGACCCACCATACGCTTACGGCGACGCTCTTGGCTCACGGTTAGCTTCTTGGTGTTCATGCCCTCAAATGGGTTGCCACCTTCCTGGAAACGTAACTGGATTGGCGTACCAACCACTTTTAATGAACGACGGAAGTAGTTCATCATGTAACGCTTGTAAGAGTCTGGAAGCTTCTTAACCTGGTTACCGTGTACAACCACGATTGGTGGGTTGTAACCACCGGCGTGAGCGTATTTGAGCTTAACGCGGCGACCATTCACCAATGGTGGCTGGTGATCGTCTTGTGACATCTGCATGATGCGAGTCAGCATTGACGTACTGACGCGGCGCGTAGCACTGTCATAAGCTTCTTCGATTGATTCAAACAAGTGACCCACACCTGTACCGTGAAGTGCAGAGATAAAGTGAATACGAGCAAAATCGATAAAACCTAAACGGCGATCAAGTTCTTTCTTCACGTGGTCTTTAACATTCTGATCGATTCCGTCCCACTTGTTGACGGCAATCACTAATGCACGACCTGCGTTTAGAATGAAACCTAATAGACCTAAGTCTTGCTCAGCAATACCTTCACGGGCGTCAATAACCAATAACACGACGTTACTGTCTTCAACCGCTTTTAGGGTTTTAATAACTGAGAATTTCTCAACCGTTTCATGTACTTTTGCACGGCGGCGAACACCTGCAGTGTCAATCAATACGTATTCACGACCTTGACGCTCCATAGGAATGTAAATACTGTCACGCGTGGTGCCAGGCTCGTCATAAACAACAACGCGCTCTTCACCCAAGATACGGTTTGTTAGCGTTGATTTACCCACGTTAGGCTTACCGATAATCGCAAGCTTGATTGGCAGGTCTTGCAGACGTTTCTGCTCTGCTTCAGCTTCTTCTTCGGTGTACTCACGCTCTTCTTCGTCATCATCACCGTCTTCTTGCTTAACGATACCCATCGCTTCAGCATAGGGTGCTAACGAGTACTCAATCATGTTGGTTACGCCACGGCCCTGAGCCGCTGCCATCTGGTAAACTTCACCCAGACCCAATGACCAAAACTCAGCACAAGCAGAATCAGCATCGATACCATCTACTTTGTTGGCAACAACAAAGGTGGTTTTTTCACGGCTACGTAAATGTTGAGCAATCGCTAGATCGGCAGCAGTTAAGCCAGCGCGCGCATCGGTCAAAAACAACACCACATCTGCTTCTTCAATCGCAGCAAGAGATTGCTCGGCCATGCGAGTTTCAATCCCTTCTTCAGTGCCATCAATACCGCCAGTATCGACCACGATGAACTCATAACCTGCAAGATGTGCTCGGCCGTATTTACGATCCCGAGTTAGCCCAGGAAAGTCAGCGACAAGCGCATCTCTGGTACGGGTAAGTCGGTTAAAAAGGGTCGACTTACCAACGTTTGGTCGCCCTACAAGGGCCACAACAGGAATCATTTTATTGCCTCTATTACTCTATTTCTAATAACTAAAAAGCCCCCAGATACACATCCAGGGGCCTTATCATCTCTAACGACTTGGCTTACGGAAGTGTTACTCGAACCACTTTTCCACCACGAGTCTGCACATATAGGTTGTCATTAACCACCAATGGCTGACTGTATAAACCAGAGCTATCAACTTCTACACGTCCAACAATTTGACCGTCAGACCTGTTTAAAAAATGAAGATAACCTTCAAAATCACCGACTACCACATAATCTTTAAACACGACTGGCGCGGTTAAACTACGGTTAGCAAGTTCTGCATTATTCCATAACTCTAGACCATTTCGTCTATCAACAGAATAAATACGGCTGTGATCGTCGACCACAAATAGGCTTGCGCCCGAGTAAGCGAGTTCATGGAAGCTTGAATAGCTACGTGACCAAACCACGCGACCCGTTCGCATTTCCATTGAAACCAAGTTGCCATTATAACTAACCGCATAAAGGTTTTCGCCCACTAATAACGGTTTCATATCTATATCGGCCATACGCGAGAATTCATTGCCTCCCGCTGGCGTATAGATAGCTTGTTCCCAAGCCGCTTGACCATTATTTTTAATGACGACGGCAATTTTACCGTCAGCGGTGCCAACAAAGAATCCACCTGCGTCATATGAAGCAGAGCCTGTACCACGTAGGGTCAAGGTCGGAAGTTGATTCTCATACACCCACTTTTGCGTACCATCATCCACGTCAAACGCTTCTAATGTGCCTGCGCCAGTGTTAACCACAACAACATCTTCGCCAACTGTCGGCGCTGATAATAGTTCGCCACCGGCGATTACATGCCAAACGGCCTCACCAGTCGCTTCATCAAATGCCGCTAGCAGGCCACTTTCTCCGCCCACAAATATCTTGTTACGTGCTGCTGTTACACCACCGGCTAGACGTGCGCCTTTGTTTTTAGCCAAGGCATTATCTCTGAACGCAGAGCTAAAGTCATTTTGCCAAATACGCTCACCGGTAACTTCGTCAAATGCTTCGACTTTACCGTAACGGTCTGCAACAAACAGTTTGTCATAACGAGCCGCCGGACGTAGACGTGAATAATAATCGCCTACCCCAGTACCCACATTCGCACTCCAGCTAACTTCTGGAAACACGCTAGCTTCAATCTCGCTAAGTGGTGAGATCGGCTCTTCTTCTACATCACTAGATGAACAGGCAGACAACATACCTATGCTCATGCCACATGCGAGCAGTGTTTTGCACCAAGACTTCATGGGCAGATTCCTTATGCCTTGTTCAGATTATCAAGCTTCATTTGTAATGTTGGACTTGTCATTGTGCCACCATTCTCTACCGCAGTTTGATAGGCAATCTTTGCCTTTTCTGTATCACCTTGGCGTACTAAGAAATCACCTTTTAGCTCATCTCTTTGAGCCTTTGATGCTGGATCGGTAATTTGATCAAGCGTAGCAATTGCTGTCGCGTATTGACCTTGTTCAGCTTGTACACGCGCTAAACGCAGGGTTGCAATAAGCACAATGCTGTTATCAACATTGGTTGCAATCACAGTCTTTAGCGTCGTTTCTGCTTTTTCTAAATCACCAGCTTCAACGGCAGACTTGGCCACCAATAGCTCAAGCAGAGATTGATAACCTTTTTGACCGTGCGCTTTAGCAAAGTTTTCTGCAGCGACTAACATAGCAGCATCTTCGCTATTTTGAATACTTAACGCTTGGAATGACTCAGACGCTGCTTCAGCTTGAGCCAACTGGTAGTCAGAATAATAGTTCCAACCGAATAGTCCACCTAAACCGACAACGGCGCCTACAACTACTGATGTGCCGTAATCTTTCCAGAACTGTTTGATAGCATCTACTTGTTGCTCTTCTGTGCTATAGATTTCCACTTAGTCTTCCCCTTTTAAATCAGTTCTGCAATATAAGTCGCCAATGCATCACGGGCAACCAATTCTTGTGCTTTATCTTCACGAAGGTGCTTCACTGCAACTTGGTTATTGGCAAGCTCATCTTCACCAATCACTAGCGCTACTGTTGCACCGCTCTTATCGGCTCGCTTCATTTGCTTCTTAAAGTTACCGCCACCACAGTGGCTCATCACTTTAGCATTTGGCAAGCCAGCTCTTAGCTCTTGAGCGATCTTAATCGCTTCAACGCGGCAGTTGTCACCCATTGCTGTCACGTAAACGTCGACGCTTGGACCAATGTCCTTGTCTAGTTCAAGTGTCTCTAGCAGTAAGACGATGCGCTCTAGGCCCATTGCAAAACCAACGGCTGGTGTTGGTTTACCGCCAAGCTGACCCACAAGCCCGTCGTAACGTCCACCGGCTAATACTGTGCCTTGTGAACCTAAGCTTGATGTGACCCACTCAAAAACTGTGCGATTATAATAATCTAAACCGCGCACTAGGCGAGGATTGATTGTGTATTGGATGCCGACAGCCTCTAAGAGTTCACATAAATGTGAAAAATGTGAACGAGTGTCTTCACCAAAGTAATCCATTAACACTGGTGCATCGGCTAAAAGCGCCTGTACATCAGCATTTTTAGAGTCAAGTACACGTAATGGGTTGCTGTACATGCGGCGCTGGCTATCTTCATCCAACACCTCTTTGTGTTGCTCTAAGAAAGCAATCAAAGCATCACGGTAAGCGGCGCGCTCTTCAACATCACCTAAAGTGTTTAGCTCTAAGGTCACATGTTCGGTAATACCGAGTTTTTCCCATAGCTTGGCAGATAGCATCAATACTTCAGCATCAATGTCTGCCGTTGGGATCCCGTATACTTCTACACCAAACTGGTGGAATTGACGGTAACGGCCTTTTTGTGGGCGTTCGTGGCGGAACATTGGGCCCATGTACCAAAGACGCTGCTCTTGGTTGTATAGCAAACCGTGCTCATTACCTGCGCGAACGGTTGAGGCTGTGCCTTCTGGACGCAGCGTTAAGCTGTCACCGTTTCTATCTTCAAAGGTATACATCTCTTTTTCAACGATATCAGTCACTTCACCGATAGAGCGCTTAAAGAGATCTGTACTTTCAACGATAGGAGTACGAATTTCGCTGTAACCGTATGAACCCACTGTTTCACGTAATACGGTTTCAAGTTTTTGCCATAAAGGACTTTGAGTAGGCAGAATGTCATTCATTCCGCGAATCGCTTGGATCTGTTTTGCCACTATTCGACTCGTCAAATTTGCTATATAAAATTAAAAAACGCCTCGCATTATAGGCGTTTCGAGACTAAACGTACAACAGGTGCATTCACCCATAAAAAATCACAAGCCATGATAGCGGGCTTGTGATTAATCTGTACTTACTTATTTAAATCTTGTGCTGGGATACGACCTGCAATTATTGCCGCTTTGGCGCGGATTTTTGCTTCTAGCGAATCAACAATATTATTGTTGTCAAAACGCTCTTTTTGGCGCACACCATCATCAAAATAACCACTCATGCGGTTACCACCAGTTAGACCAATATCTGACACTAGCGCTTCACCCGGTCCATTGACCACACAGCCAATAATCGATACATCCATTGGCGTGACGATGTCTTCAAGTCGTTGCTCAAGCTCATTAACCGTTGAAATCACATCAAACTCTTGGCGAGAGCATGACGGACAAGCAATAAAGTTAATCCCGCGTGAGCGAATACGCAGTGACTTTAGAATATCGAAACCGACTTTGATCTCTTCTACCGGATCGGCTGCCAGTGAAATACGTAGCGTGTCACCGATACCGTCAGCAAGCAACATACCAAGACCAACCGCAGACTTGACTGAACCCGCACGAGCACCACCCGCTTCGGTGATACCAAGGTGCAGTGGCTGAATGATTTGTTTAGCCAACAAACGGTAAGACTCAACCGCTAAAAATACGTCTGAGGCTTTTACACTGACCTTAAACTGATCGAAGTTTAAACGGTCTAGAATATCCACATGGCGCATTGCTGATTCGAGCAGGGCTTCTGGTGTTGGCTCTTTATACTTATCCATTAGATCTTTCTCTAATGAACCACCATTGACACCAATTCGAATCGGAATATTTTTATCACGTGCGCATTCAACGACACTGCGAATACGCTCTTCGTTACCGATATTGCCAGGATTGATCCGCAGGCAATCTACACCGTACTCTGCCACTTTAAGCGCGATACGGTAGTCAAAATGGATATCGGCAACCAGAGGAACTGTGGTTTGCTGTTTGATCAGCTTAAACGCTTCAGCTGCGTCCATTGTTGGTACGGAAACGCGAACAATGTCAGCACCGACATTCTCTAACGCTCGAATTTGTGCAACGGTCGCAGCAACATCAGTTGTGCGCGTATTGGTCATTGACTGCACCGCAATAGGCGCGCCATCACCAATAGGAACGTTACCAACATAGATGCGGCTTGATTTGCGTCTGATAATAGGAGATTCGTTATACATCGTCTGTGTGCTCTGTGATCTGTTATTGTCCAGCGTGTGGCAATGTCATTCTCGCCACCTTACCGCCAGGATACTGCTCCAAACTAATCGCTTTGCCATTAAGTTGGATATTGACTACTTGCGGAGCGCCTAACGTTACCGAAAATGGCTCAGCCCCTTTAAGAATAAGTTCGCTGCCCGATTTTTTAAGATCGCTAACCAAAACGTTACCATTGGCATCGGCGACTTTTATCCAGCAGTCACCGGTTAACGTTAGCGTAAGTGTCGAACTTAAGGCGTTATTCTCACTTTCTGTTGACGCTTGAGCGATTGGCTCTGCCAGAGCCGACTCCGTTTCCTGCGTAGCAGATAGTGGAGCGGTTTGTATCTGAGTGTTTGGTATCGATGCTGCTTCTGGCTGGGCACTAGAGTCCGCTGTAGACGCATTTTGTTCAGCGCTTACCGATGAATCTGCGTCCGAGAGTGCTATTTGCTCAATTCCAGTGTCGCTGTCATCGACTAACACGACATCAATAGGGCTAACAAGGTCGACTTCAGCTGAAGCGGCAACCTCTTCAGCAGTTGGCTGAGAATAATCTACTGCAGCATCCATAGAGGACTTTTGAAACCACCACAGTACCATCAGCCCAAGTAACACAAATACAATAATATAGGTGAGTGCCATCAAGCGGCCATCACGAGCCTGGCGTGTCGTCTTGCGAGAAAAGCTCTGCATAGACGGCTTTTCATCACTTTCAAGCTGCTTATCTAAGCATTGCTGTACGATAAAGGGATCGGCTTGCACGGCACGAGCGTAGTTTTTAACATAACCACGGACGTAGGTTGCTGCACCCACCTCTTGTAAATTATCAGCCTCAATCTGTTTCACGATAATAGGCCGCAAATGCAATTGTGATGCGATAGCCTCTATCGACAGCCCCTTATTTTCTCGGGCTGTTTTTAGCAAAACGCCCAGTGTGAGCGTCGGCTCATCCACTAGGCTTTCATTGTCTACATTGGGCTCTTGATTCTGTTCATTTTTCATTAATGCATACTAGCCCGATATTCTTTGGCCTGAATAGACTGCGGAAACTTTGCCAGTAATAAAATACCGAACCGTCTTACCGCACCTTCGTCATTCAAACCTTGTTCAATTTCAATCCCTAGCGCCAGACTGGTTGCAGACTCTGCCGCTACCCTATGGTAACGAGACAACTGCTCTCGAGCCTCAATTAACTGACCCTCTCCTAAATCGATCTCGGTGAGCTCGATAAGGGAAGTGCGCCGTCTAGGATCATACTTAAGTGCCATGGCAAAATATTTTTTCGCTTGGCTAATTTGACCCGCCTTGCGGCTGCAAATACCTAAATTTTCATAGGTCGATGCAGAGCGAGTATACAGAGGTTGGGCAACCGCTTCTAAGAACATTTTCTCTGACTCAGCATATTTACCCTGCTGACACAAAAATGCACCGAAGTTATTGAAAGCGTCGCCTGTTGCATCACTCGTGCGAATCGCTAGCCTGTATGCTTGCTCTGTTTTTTCGAGTTCGCCTACTGACTGATAGTAATAGGCGAAGGCAATATGAACTTCTTCTAAGTCAGGTGCAAAAGCCAACGCACGATCGAGGTTGGCTTTGGCTTGCTCACTATTGCCTTTTTGTAGATAGGTTAAGCCAAGTTGTATACGCTGACGAGCAGCGGAAACCTTATCGACTTTTCGTTCAGAGACAGGGATATCAGTCCCTGCATAGGTATCTTGGGTAATACACCCTGTTGTCATCATAGATGACAATATTAATACCAGTGGTAACACCACCTTACTCTGATTCATTGTTACGCCCATCTACCAGTAGATACAAAGAGTTAGTTCATTGTGACTGAAATCTGGCTCTCTTGCATGCGTTTTTTTGCTAAACGCTTTGTTCTATCACGAATATCACCTGCTAGCTGACCGCATGCGGCATCGATATCATCACCACGGGTCTTGCGCACAATTACTGTCAGCCCGTACTCCATCAACACTTTAGAGAATCTGTCGATGCGAGAGTTAGATGAACGACCATAGGGTGAACCTGGATATGGGTTAAACGGAATTAAGTTAACCTTACAAGGCGTGTCCTTCATCAACTTAGCTAATTCATGCGCTTGATCTGTGCTGTCATTGATATGATCTAGCATCACATACTCAACGGTCACGCGGCCGCGGTTAGCATTTGATTTAGCAATATAACGGCGAATTCCCGCTAAGAACTCTTCCAGTGGATATTTTTTGTTTACAGGAACTAACACATCACGAAGCTCATCATTCGGTGCGTGGATACTCACTGCCAATGCGACGTCTAACGCATCACCCAGTTTATCCAGTGCAGGAACAACCCCTGACGTTGATAACGTTACACGGCGCTTAGATAGGCTGAAACCAAAATCATCAAGCATGATATCCATTGCTGGGATCACGTTCTTAAGATTAAGTAATGGCTCACCCATTCCCATCATTACGACGTTAGTAATAGGACGTTCACCGGTATCTTTAACAAAACCGATAAAGTCGGCCACACGCCAAATTTGGCCAACGATTTCTGACACGGTCAGGTTACGGTTAAAGCCTTGCTGCGCGGTTGAGCAGAAAGTACATTCAAGTGCACAACCAACTTGTGACGATACGCACAAAGTTGCACGATCATCTTCAGGGATATAAACCGTTTCAACTTCTTGGCCATCACCAACATTAATTGCAAACTTAATCGTACCGTCTGCTGATTTTTGATAGCTTGAAATCTCTGGTGCCACAATCTCACACTTGGCGGCAAGCTTTGCTCGCAACACCTTGTTAATGTTTGTCATTTCTTCGAAGTCACTGACGCCAAAATGATAAATCCATTTCATCAATTGATCAGCACGGAATGGCTTTTCACCCATTTCGGTAAATAGCGCTCTTAATGCTTTACGATCAAGATCCAATAAATTGATCTTCTTTTCACTCATTTTGTCTAACCTCAAAAAACCTAAAACCTGCTTGCGGGCGGCGAATTATACAGATCTTAACAAATATTAGCCAGCAGGCTATCACCAAAGTTAAAAACCTATGCTAGAATCCGCCCAGACTACTTTTGGTCTGCCATTTGGAGGTGTAATTTCACCTTTATGATAACCCTTATCATTATAATATTTGTCGCGATTACCGTCTCTTTTCTTTGTAGTGTGTTTGAAGCTGTATTGCTTTCTGTCACGCCGAGTTACATAGCCACACTAACTAAAACCAACCCTGGTGCAGCTAGTCGGTTACGTAAACAAAAAGAGAACGTTGAATCTCCTCTTGTTTCCATCCTTACGCTAAACACTATCGCACACACCGTTGGTGCTGCTGTTGCTGGTGCGCAAGCTGCTAAGGTATTTGGCGATGAGATGCTTGGCGTATTTTCTGGTGTTCTTACCTTCTTAATTCTCTTCTTCTCAGAGATCATCCCTAAAACCTTAGGTGCAAACTACTGGCGCTCATTAGCTCCTACTGTATCTATAGCATTAGTTTGGATGGAGCGTAGTACTTTGCCTCTAATCTGGATGTCTAATCAGGTAACTAAGCTGATGGGCAAAGGCGACGAAGGTCAATATATTCGTCAAGAGATGAGTGCAATGGCTGAAATTGGTCGTGCATCAGGAGAACTTGATGAGCAAGAGTCTAAAATTTTGACTCAAATGCTATCGGTTAAAGAGATGCCAGTAACCGCGATCATGACGCCAAGAACGGTAATGTTTAGACTACCGACCGACTTGAGCCAAGATGAGTTTGCCAAGCGATTTATGGCAAAGCCTTTTACTCGAATTCCTGTGTATGAACATGAACCTGATAATATTATCGGCTATGTTAATCGAAACGACATCTTGCTGGCTGAGCGCTCAACTCCAAAAGAGTCTATCGCTGTGCTTAAGAAGAACTTATTAGTGATCCCCGAGACGGCTAAAATTCTGCCTCTTTTTGAGCTAATGATTAAGCGCAATACCAAGATTGCAATGGTTGTTGATGAATACGGTTCTAACGAAGGTATTGTAACCTTAGAAGATATCGTTGAATCGCTACTTGGGCTTGAGATTGTTGATTCGAATGACCCTGTGGCAGACATGCAGCAATTTGCTCGTAAATTGTGGAGCCGTCGCATGAAAGATAAGGGTATCGTTTTATCCGATGATGGCGATTTCGAACAAGAACAAAAAAAATAGCTAAACTTAGCTAATTGAATGATAAAAAGGGAGTTTAGCTCCCTTTTTTAATGTCTCAATTTCGGCAGGGGATCATAAGCGTCCTCACCCAACTCCAATATCAATTTCTGACTTCTTCGCTTGCTACGCGGCGAAAGAATCTCCTTGTCATTATTTATACTCATCATGCTATAATCCTCGTTTGGTCCAGAGGAATAAGATGACAACGTCCCTATCTATATCAGTAGCTACAGCGACTACACCAAAGCTGTACCAATTAAAGCTTGCTCACATCAATGATACACACTCTCATTTCGATGCAAACCGTATTCAATTTACGATTTATGAGCAACAAAAAGAGCTGACGCTTTATAGCCATACTGGTGGCTACGCCCGTATCGCCCATCAGCTCAAGCAAGCCAAGTTAGCCGCTAAAGACAATCAACAGAGCTTTCTATTTTTACACGGTGGCGACAGCTTTCAAGGCACACTTTATTTCAATGAGTTTAAGGGTAAAGCTAACTCAGATTTATTGAATATGCTGCAACCTGACGCCATGGTGCTTGGCAATCATGAAATCGATGCGGGTAATGAACCCGTACTCGACTTTCTCAATGATATCGACTTCCCGCTATTGGCTGGCAATATGGACCTTAGCCAAGAGTGTCAGCAAAAAACTGCGTGTCTTGCAAACCACCCAAACCTACTCGACTTAGATCCGCTCACTCAAGCGGCTAAAGTGCTACTAAAGCCATTGCAAGATAAGCAAGTCGCGATTATTGGTATCACCTTAGATCAGATGACCGAAATTGCGCGTCCCGATGATGATACCCACTTTGTAAGCGCTATCGAAACGACTCGTCGCAGCGTGGCTCAACTAAAAGCCAGTGGTATTGACCACATTATCGTTTTAAGCCATTTAGGGCTCGACCAAGATAGAGTGTTAGCCGCAGAGATCGACGGCATTAGCATTATTGTTGGTGGCCACTCACATACGCTGCAAGGCGACTTTACTGCTGTTGGCTTATCTAATATGCCTTATGGCGAACGCGTCAATGATACCGCGATAGTGCATGCAGGTAAGTATGCTGAAACCATTGGCATTGCCGACATAACCTTCGATGCCAATGGTAAAGTTGTCAGTCTACTTGGCGGTAATTACTTCATGCTAGATCGGCAGTTTATTCTGCAAGCATCTACTGATGTCAGCCCACAAGATTACTTGAACGTACGACAAACATTAGCATCACACCCTCTGATATTATGGGACGATGAATGTAGCCAGGTTCAAGCTCGAATTTTGAAAAAGTATCGTCCTAGCCTTGATGCATTGAGTAATAAAATTCTGGGTTTTGTTCCTAGAAACTTAATCCATACTCGCTTACCCAGTAAGGCCCTGCCACATGGCAGTGAAATCGCGCCTTGGGTCAGTCGTAGCATGTATCAAGAAACCCGAGAGCTGAATATTAATGTCGACTTTGCACTGCACAATGCTGGCGGAGTCCGTCAATCGCTTGATAAGGGGGATGTGAGTCTAGCCGAAGTCGTTGGCCGGATCCTTCCATTTGATATCCCGCTGGTCACTTACGAGATCCAAGGCCGATACGTATTTGAAATGCTAGAGTCCGCGATTAATGCTGCAACCAATAACAGTGTGATAGGCACTGGTGCAGGCAGTTTTCCTTACACCTATGGCCTAAAATACTTTTATGATGGCAGACAGCGATTAGGGCAACGCATTATTAAGCTTGAAGTGTTGAAAATGAAAGATGCCCAGCCATTATGGCTACCTCTTGATCCTGAATCTTATTACACTGGCGTTTCATCTTCCTATACTGCATCGGGTAAAGAGGGCTACCATCCAATATTAAAAGCTAATTGGCAAAAGGATATCGAAGGGTTAAGTCTACCAGAGGCGTTTATTCGCTTTATTAGTAAAGCGCAGTGTTTAAATGAAGCGCTTGAACCTCAGGTTCACTACACGAGCCATAATCTCGTACCGGTGTAACCGACCATTACTAGACTGCGGTATGAATTGAGTGGGCAAGGGCTGAACTTTCGGCTTTGCCCAACAAAAACTGATTAATTAGAAAGTTAACTTCATAGCCTAAGTCAATTTTTTAAGCATGTAATAACCCATAATGACCACGCCACGTTTTTCTTGATAGCTGCGGTGTCTCACTTTAAAACCCATTGACTCAAATAGCGGCCTCGACAGTTTAGAAGCATCAACCGATAACTCATCAAACTCACGTTGACTTGCCCATTGCGCTAACTCTGTATATAGCTGCCTCGCGATACCGCGCCCTTGATAGTCTGGATGCACATAAAGGCTATCGATGTAACCACGGCTGTTAAAGTGAGTTTCTAGGTTGATAAAACCACAACACAGAGCATGCCCCGACGCTTGGTTTTGCTCATCAACCATTAGCCAGGTCTTAGATCGCGACAGGCGCTTGTGCCAATGATAACTCGAACGCGGCGCAAACGACCAAGCCATCCTTTCTTGTGCGGTGTAAACAGCATCGCTTATCTGATTGATAACGGTATGCACCAGCATAGACACATCGGCAGCATAGTCTTTTTGATAAGGGATAAGTTTTAGCATTAGGTCTTTTCTGAGAGTTTCGCGAGTAATTCGTGAGGGCTATTGTGCGGTAGTTTGATACAAAATAAAATGGCGTAGACTCAGTCTACGCCATTGGAATTTAAAACGGCAAAATAATCTATCTCAATCCGAGCCTTATTAGCTCAAAGGATAAAAGAGTAATCATTATTTTTTATCGATACGGCCAACAAACAACAGCTCATCGAAAGTACGGTTTAGCGTTTTACTGCTAAAATCGTTCATCCACATTTGCTCTTGAACAACAACGGTGTCGCCCTTTTTAACTTCAATCTGTGGACCCGCAGCCCAAAAAGTTTTGTCAGCTTCTTTAATCTGTACGTAGGTATAACCGCCGCCATTCATGGTGTCCACGACAGTTCCCTCATGCATAACACCTTGTGCCCATGCGCTTGAGATACCGAGTGCTAACGTTGCTGCCGCTGCCAATTTAACTAGTTTAGCTATCATCGGAAATTTCCTTTAAATAAGTTATCAATTCATCATTATTAAAGCATGCAATAGGTTATAAATCTCTAATTAGTCACAACTATAGAGATTGAATACTCAACTATTAGATCCAACTCTCATTACAAAGTATTTTATCCCTACCACGGAACTTTTTTAATTACAGTATATTTATCACTCAACGAGAACCCTTGCGTTTAGCTTCATCTAATATGGGTTGCAGCATACCTTCAAGCCCATTTAGTTTTACTTCATACATTAGCGCGAGTTGCTGGCCTAACTTCCCTTCAGGAAAGCCCTTAGAGTGAAGCTATAACAGAACTATTTACCTCGAGGGGAATAGCTGATTTAATACAGGCAAGTTTAGCTCTCAAGTGTGAGAGCTAAGATTGCATAGTGATAGTAAGAAAAATATGAACGTACCGAAAATCTACAGCTACTCCCGAGTATCCACTTTAGAGCAGAAGAAAGGTTCTGGGGTTGAAATGCAAATCAGTGAAGAGGTACTTAACAAGCTCTCAACTAAGTATGCCTTGCCCATTGCGACTGAAAGCTTCCAAGACTTAGGTAGATCAGCATTTAAAGGCGATCATCTTAAGCATGAATTAGGGATATTCTTAGAAGCGGTAAAACAAGGCACTGTGGCAAAAGGTAGTATTCTTGTAGTGTACTCACTAGATAGATTGAGCCGTTTAAAAATTGGTTATGCTAAGCAGATCTACTATGACCTGACAAATAATGGCGTTGGTATTTACGCAATGATCGATAATTGCCTTTATGAAGCACATAATGCTTCTCACGATATTATTGCAACAATTACGTTTGAACGTGCTCACAATGAGTCTATGCATAAATCAAATCGCACAATTCAGTCAGCAAAGGAAGGTTTGAAGAAGTGGAGAGAGACTAGTGAACCGCAAAAATCATTAGGTCGATGTCCTTTTTGGATAAATCAGCAAACCAATTCGTTTAATATAAATGCTGAAGGTGTAAAAAAAGCAATAGAACTATCTCTTGAAGGGTGGGGAGATCTACGCATCAAGAAATATCTTGACGAGCATTTCGAGCACAAAAGAACTAGAAAATCTACTTTAAAAACAGGTGCATCTTGGAGTTTGTCAACGATTAATCAAATCTGGAATAAACGTTCACTCATTGGTGAAAAAAGATTTACTATTGAAAAACAGGAGCATACATTTAAAGATTATTACCCCGCATTAATAGATGTTAAAACTTTCTATCGTCTACAACTTTTAAAAGAAAAAAAGTCTGGAAGGAAAACAACAAGTAATAAAATTAATTTTTTAAAAGGCTTGGTGCGTTGTAATAAATGTGGTGGTGCAATGATTTTTTCTGATAAATCGGCTAAAAGAAAGAGCTATATTTGTAACATGGCTGCAAAAGGAGATCATCAACAAGAAATATTTAATGCCGAAATGTTGGAAATAATAACTTTAGAAGTTTGCAAGGATTTCTATTTTGAATCAAAAGTTATTAACGATAACAGTTCAGAATCAGAGATAATATTAAATGAACATATAAAAGAAGCCAAAAACCAGCTTGATGATCTAACATCTAGATACAAAAAAAAACCTAGAACATCTATTGCTGACCTAATTGAATCCCAAGAAGATAAAATTGAAGAATTAGAAAAAAAACTAGAACATTATTCATTTAATTCCTTTGACATGATTACTAGAAAGTTAAGTCAAGATTTATACACAAATGAAGTTCGTTTAGACCTTAACCACCCTACAAGGCAGGAAATTCATGAGATTTTAAATAGAATTATTCGAGAAATAAAAGTAGACAGGAAAGAATACCCTTCCACCTTCTCAAAAATCAAAATAGTTCAATGCATAGAAATCACATGGATTTTTAAAAATGGGCAAACTCGAAAACTAAAAACAAAACCATTCGAATACATTGACAATATTGAAACCAAATCTTTATTTATTCCTTTCGAGTATCAATTTGATATTCCAACTGAAGAATATAGAAGAAGTAAGAGCATAATTACAAACGTTCTTGAAAAATTACATTCGTGGGGTCTATTAGACAAGTTATATCCATCCAAAGGCCGCTATAACTGGGGAAGTAGACAACTAAATTTGGGGCATGTATCTTCAGTAACAAGCTTTAATTTAATGGAAATTTTAAAAGAACAGCACGAACAAAAAGGTTCATTGTATTTAGGGGTTGAAACTAACTCTTTAGAACCAAAGCCTGATGTATTTTGCTAGCAATTTCAAATGACAATTGTGATATATAAGCATTCAAAACTCACTTCGACAAAATGATAATTAGAGTTTAATTTTAAAAGCCCCTACCTTTCATCTTAGCGGGGGCTATAAATTAAAACAAACCAACACAAGCATATACAACCCCATAACAAGCTACACATACATACGAAACATAAGGTATATACACAGATTTTAAATTGATTAATTATTATTAATATTTTACACGCCCAAGAAAAAAAGAATCAATATAGAAAAACGACAAATCAAAAATGGATATTGATTATGAAAATATCCGAGGCGAAAGTGCGGTTCGATGCAGGCGGGTCAAGTGTAGCGACAGTGATAAAGGCGTCAGAGTTGATGAACAAAGAGCGAGAGCGTGATTGTAGAGAGTCAGAGAAGTACCGATCCGAGGTTGTTCAAGACGATATACAGCTGTCAGCACTGCAAGCCAAATCGGCTTTAGAGAAATAACAGTAAATTTAAAATAGAGTGAATATGAATATATATATGACTTTAAGTCAAATAATTGATCTGACAGTTGAAGATATTGAAGCGATGGACTCTGATGCGTTGGCAGTGTTCGCCATTGAGGTTCAACAGTTATATGATAGTTTTGAGGGTGAACGTATTTATCTCACTATCCTGATTGATATAATTGATTTTGTTGCGGCACGCGACTGTTTGCAGTGGTACCCACAGTTAACATACAAGATGTATCAGTCTCATAGAGATGAGATAATCGAATGCCTTGAACGCGGGCGTGAGATAGCGCGGGCGTACTGTTAATGTCAAAACAGTAAAAATGGTGTAACCACATTAATAGAAAGGGGCTATCACAGCCCCTTTTTGATACGTCAAAATCGGCTTTTGATTTAGCCCGTATGGGGGGATCCCCATGCTAAGCGCTCTTGTTTTTTCGTCCTGCTGAGCGCCTTTGATTTTTCTTTTCAGGCTCCGCCAGACTCGCACAATTTGCAAAATTGTATAGTGAGTATACAAACGTAGTTTGTTCGTATATGAACTTTGAAAATGCATATACTTTTTGTATGCTTTAAATAAAGCATCATGAGTACAACTATATTACGGTTTCAGAAACACAAACATTTTGCAAACATACGCAATGCTGGCGCTCATCAATATCGCCATCATGCATTAACACCAAATGCAGAAAAATCGCGTGTACAGTTAAACCGGACACTAATTGGATCATCAAATTTAGTGAATGATGTTAAAAAAAGGCTCGGAATATTAACCAAACAACCACGGAAGAATGCCGTGCTGGCAATGGATGGAGTGTTAACATTAAGTCCTGATTTATTTAATACGGGTACAAAAGAAGACCAACTCCAGACGCTAAAAAATTTTGCTATAGCTTCGAAACGTTGGCTTATTAGCACATTTGGTGACAACTTAGTTAACGCTGTATTGCATAGGGATGAAACGTCTCCGCATATTCATTTCACGATAGTACCAATTCAATATTCGATCTCAGGTGAATCTAAACTCAATGCTCGGGACATGTTTAACAAAAAAACACTGCACGATTTCCAGCGTAATTACTTTGAAACAATGCACCATCACTTCGCAAACTTATTACCGCCAAACTACAAAGCAAAAGCGACTCACACAACACTGAAAGAATTTTATGCATGCATAAATCAACTTGATGGCAAAATGGAGCTTTTTTTCGACTCTGAACTCGCTCGTCAAAAATATCAGCTGCAAGATAAGTTACATGAATCTATTCAACAACACATTGAACAATGGCTAACACAAATCTTTATCGCTGCACCAGATAGCGAAAGAGAAGAGTGGATCGAATCAATAAAGCAGGAGTTAGAGAGAAAGCTAGATGAATTAATCACTATGCCGAAACTTTCTATGCAATTAAAAACAAAAGCAAAGCAAAAGTTCACCTTAAACGAATGTTAAACATGGATAAATCAATACATAAAAAATGGGACCATATAGTCCAAAGCACAGAGGATAAAAGTATTGCCGATGCACTATATTTAGACAGCCTTTATGTTAAGCAAGCAGTTATCAAGCAGGTAATTGAAAATGCTAAATACGCAGGGTTAATACCAACCGATACAATTATCGAAAGTAAAGATTATCGGTGGGTTATTAGAGTGACCGAACATCAATTGTTAATTTTAAAATTACAAGAGACTGCAAAAGAGAAACCGTATTCTCCATCAAGTATCAAATGTCTTAATAAACATATTCAAGAGTTAGCACGTAAAACCAGCAAAACCCTCGCAGATTTGCTGATAAACAACTATCCCCCTAAACCTTGAGGATAAACCTGTAGTGGCAAACTAAAACTGACCGCTACATTAGATCTTGCCTAGCTTATTTTTGGACAAAAATTGGTTAGTGTTTAGGATCTAAATTTTACTGTTCACATTATTACTAACCTAGTGGCACACAAAAGTTGGCCACTAGATTAGTCTTTAAAACTATAAGTTCGGGATAACTAAGAACACAGGCTAAATGGCAATCCGAGACTGTAACTAAGTTTATGGCCTGCCATGAGTGTTCAAAATCCCCCCGATTAGACATTTATCTACAACTCACAAAATTCAAAGCAAGCGTTCAATAATATGATCTACACATTCTTGGTTAAATTCTTCAAAATCTACAGCTTTACCCATGTCAATAAGTTGTTCTCTGGTTGGGTAACGTAATGTTCTCAAATCTGTAGCGTTTACTTGGGTATGACCGTTCATTTGACGGAAATACTTATCTACTAGCGAGCTATTCAAAAATACCCAAAGACCTTTAGCAAGACCATCATGCAATGGTTGGCCTAGTGCGTGAAAGTAGTTAGTTTTGTTTTCAAAACCTACGACTTCAACGTCTGCTACATCAGCCGTATAGATTGAAGCTACTATTCTGCGTTTCTCTTCTTTTGCTGTTAATCTGCGTGTGAGAACATAAGTACCATTCTGAACCATCAGGTTAGCTGTGCTTTCATTGTTCAGTAATGCATTCGGCTTTTTAGCATTTTCAACTGGCCATTTAATCGCGCATTTTTGTAGGTTTTGAGGATAAATCAAAGGAACTGAACCACCAATAAAGTCAGTGCTTAAATTTTCTCTAGTTCGGAAGTCTACAACTTTACCTGTACTCGCCTGAATACCAAGATCTTCAAGTGAACACGGTAAACCGCCTGCTCTAGTCGCTACATTCTGTTCTTCTTCATCTGTGATAATGTGAATAAATCTTTCAGGATTGTTTTCACTTACTACTTTGTCAAAAGGCACTTCATAAGCAAATGGATTAGGATCTTCTGCACAAGAGCTAGAACTGATAATTACAGTGTCTCGTTGTGGTTCGCCTTTCGTTAAGTGATACACAACATTCTCTTGAAGAACTTTATCTGCTTTAAATGCTGATTTTCGACTATTAAAAACATGTATTTTGTTTATCGAGCAAGCATCTAGTAGCAACTTTCGGAAGTCATTGAAGTAAGGGCCGTTACAGAATGATCGTGGTGTGATCGCGACAAGCTCGCCACCATCTTCGAGTAACTTAATCGCTAGTCCTACAAATGCTGAGTATAAATTACCTGTTTCAAAATTGACTTGCCTTAGAGCTTTACGCTCTTCGCCTTTAGCCGCGATTTTTAAATAAGGTGGGTTTAAAATCGCTTTGTTGTAGCTCGGAGTGAACCCCTCACTAAGAAGCGTTTGAACAGAATGCTGAATAAAATCTTCTTCAACTACAGTTTGACTCCATTGAACGTTATTCACTTCACAAGTATTTGAACATTGCCCTAAAGTATCAGCCAAGTAATGATTCATTACGCTTGATAGCTCAAAACAAGTAGACTCAATACTTGTAGCGTTACCTTTAACTCGTTCTACAAAAGCAGCCGTTAACGAGCCAATACCTGCACCTGCATCTAATAGACGATGTTCACCTTCAACACTTTCAAACATATCAGCAAGAAGCATAGATACGGAAGAAGAAGACATAAACTGTCCTAACTTACCTCTCATTTTTTCATCGAGTTTTCCATTTGCTTCAACTCGATTTACATCTGCAATGTCGTTCAGATTAAGGGGAATGTTTTGAGCCAATTTTGTCATACTTGATCATTTATACAGTAATTTATTGGTTGAGAAGTATTGCAAAAAACCTGCACAAAAGGAAGAAAAAAACCTGCACATAAGTTACATTGTGGGACCTGTTAGTTTTATGGCTGATAAATCAAGAAAATGAGAGACAAAAAACTAGAACAAGCTAAAGAGATTCTAAAAGCTTTAGGTTTACCACAGCAGCAATACAATGATAGATCGGCTTGGGTCTTTCTGGCTCTTGCGAACGTGAGACCAAATGACGATTGGAGTGTAGCAACTGCCCCACTTCTACCGACCGTTAATATTATGGATTTTATTCGCTCAGAGTATGATAAAGATTACAAACCAAATTCTCGTGAAACGATTAGAAGACAAACGTTACACCAATTTGACCAAGCTCAGATCCTTGATAGAAACCGAGATAACCCAGCTAGAGCTACAAATAGCAAGGACAACAATTACTCATTGAATAAGTCTATCATTGATATTCTACACGCTTACCCTAATGGAAATTGGAAAGAGTTGGTTCAAAAATTCCTTGATGAAGTCCCTAGTCTACAAGCTATGTATGAACGAACTATCAATAAAGAAAAGATTCCAGTTCTTTTACCTGATGGTAGTGGGATAAAACTATCTCCTGGTGCTCACAACCAACTTCACGCAGATATTGTTCATGAGTTTTGCCCTAGATTTGTTGGTGAAGGTGGTAAAGTTCTTTATATCGGTGATACAGCAAGTAGCCGTGACGAAGGTGGTAAACATATGGTGCTAGAAACTGAGTACCTAGAGTCGCTTAATGTCCCCCCTATGTCTCACGATAAACTACCAGACGTTGTTGTTTATGATGAAAAACGTCAATGGCTGTTTTTAATTGAAGCAGTAACAAGTCACGGACCGGTAAGCCCCAAACGATGGATTGAATTAGAAGAAGCTCTTAAGGGGTGTACTGTTGGGCGTGTTTATGTCACCGCTTTTCCTCATAGAGCTGAGTTTAGGAAAAACGCTGCTGATATTGCGTGGGAGACTGAAGTTTGGATTGCTGATAATCCAGACCATATGGTTCATTTCAATGGTGATCGATTTCTTGGTCCGCACAATAACAAGCCCGAGATGAGCTAATTATGACTAGCCCTGAATTTTCAGGGCTTATATCTACTAAAACCGGATAACTTTTAGTAGGAGAAATCTAAATGAATAGATTGTTAATGATTATTTACTCTGCCTAATAATAAAGAGGTATAAGCGGTTTAGAGTGATCGCCCTAAACCATTGTTGAAAAAAGTTTGTTACGACCCATGGTGATTTAGAGAGCATGGATAACCACTGCTGCTAAGGGAAGTTATTCAAATCACCCATAAACTAGTGGCTAGTTCTACTCATCCACTACAAGGCTTATCATTCTATCTCAAATTTTATCCAAAAAGAGGTCGCAGTAGTGGCACCTTTTTTACGCTTAGAAGCACATCTAACTGATTTTATCTTATGCTTTTTTACAGCAATAATAGACGCACTTTCAAAGTTTTCTTCGCTGAGATTAATTGAGCAATATGCAACGACCTCTTTAATCGCTTTTTGAAGCACATTTTGATTTAGCTTTTTGAATTCTTGATATTGACCTTCACGCTGCTCAATTAAAATTGAATATACTCTGCTAGTTGATGTTCTATTCATGCAACCAATTTTCTTATCAATAAGAACAATGCTATCAGCCATAATCTGCTTCTGTGTAATGCTCATATTTTCACAAAGCAAGCCAAAGACTTTGAAGTCATTAATAATCTTATCACCATCAAGAAGTGACAATGCCCAGCTAGTTCTTTTTCCGATTTGAGGCTGAACTTTATCTGTTGTTACTGTAGCCTGCACTGTATCAGCGACCCCTAAGAACCCCCTCCACCAATTTACCCCATGGTTAATTGTCACACTTTTATCTCTTATTTTGGCTTTACGCTCTACTAAGCACTGATACAAACGCAGCCCTGCAAGCGACTTAAAGCTCGATAAATGCATCAAATCGAGTTTGGTATACCTACCTATAGAAAATAGCGCTTGCAGAAAACCGATTGAAAACTCAACGGTGACATATGGTTTATCTTTAATAACTTCTACTGAATCAAAAATATAACCGACAAAGTGAGAGTCACGCTCATGGTGCCATTGAAACCAATCTGTTAGAGGAGAATCAAAAATACAATGCTTGTCAGACAAAGTTTTGCTTCTATATGTTGCCCATTCATCAAGACTGTTTAACGCTGTATTTGTTGTTATGTGAAGACCAGCAGCTATTCGGCATGTAGCTTCTAAATCAGAGCGCTTATATTTTTTTGAACTTATCTTGCTATTATCTAACTCTTTCTTCTTCATACAAGAGCTTACATTAGCAATATCCTGCATCCGCAGTGTTACCTGACGAAATCTTGCGGTTTCAAAATCGTGCTTTACTCCAGCTATCACATCATTATTGTTTGTGAACTCGAATTGATTCCAGATATCAGACATAAATTGTCTGCAATGCTCTGTTTTTTGAAATGCTGCAATAGAGCAAAAAACAAACTTCCATGCGTTAGCTGAAATGGAGTCCGGAGATAAATGGGTAAAAAGAGACTCAATAATTTTGTTACTAATTTGGATCTTATCGTTTGATGATAACTTTGATATATTTTTTTGCATGATAAATACGTTCTTTTTTCAAAGAATATCCAAAAGCCGTATACTTGTCACCTCGAAAAGAAAAGTTAGCCGTAAAACTGTCACCTAACCAATACAAAAAACCCGTAAATCTATCACCTAGAACATGCATGACAACACTCTAAACACTTGAAGCGATTGAATTTTAAATCGGCAACCCCTTTACTAGTAAAATCTTTTCTTTTTTTATTAGAATTTATTTCATTTATATATAAGTCATACTTAGCAGTATGACCGACCGTTTGATATCTCATGTACTATCCAAATTACTGAAGGGGTCGATTACGTTAAGTAGTAAAAGATTTTATATTTTGAAGTATGCACCAAAGGTGCACTCTCTTGTTTTACCGGAAGGGGTTTCAACCATTTTCACCTCAAAAACTAGAGGAATGTTGTTATTTTATAGTAAACCACACTAAGTAAGGCTCTGGCAGTTCGAGTAAGCGTCTGCCAGCATATTTACCAAAAGGCATGTTTTGAGTAATGGCTTCAAGCAGAAGTTTTTCATCCATCACCGTTCTCCTCAACTCAAAGTATTATTAAATCAAAGTATTATTAAATCAAAACTTGTTATAACGCCACATTCTATCAAAATTTATGGCAAATACAGCCCTAATAAAGACGACAACTGGAACCCTGGGTAAATTTACCACAAAACAGATCGACACTTTGTTATATCCTTTCGCGATACAAAGGATTACCCATATAACCAACCGGAATAACAAAACCGTTTAATGAGCCGTTTACACTGAAAAATAGCTCAATACTTATGCGCCAAAACTGACTAGATATCACCCCGAACGAGCTAAGCAACTAATTAAATTAACAAATAACCACTTACGGCAACACTTTTAACCCTGCGCCAAAAAACCAACAAAACCAACAATAACGTCAAAAAAACATCGGCGGACAATTTCTATAAAAAACGTCAAAAATCATGCTGTTGACGAAGCAAATAGATCAACCTAGATTAAGCTTACGGTGACAGAAAGATGAGATGGATTACAGTCATTAACAAATCCGCCTCACCAGTACGCAAACTGTTACTGACCTTCATTCTCAAAATAATAACAACACATTAACCGCGTACAAGAGGAAAACAATATGATCATACTCGTCGGTGGCGAAAAAGGTGGTAGTGGTAAAAGTTGCCTAGCCCAGAATGTCGCTGTATTTCTAACAGCAGAATGCCAAGCCTCAGTAATTATGGTTGATTGCGACCCTCAGCGTACGACATCAGATTGGATCCATGCTCGCAATAACAACCCCGACTTACCCAGCATCAACTGTGTGCAGCTTTACGGAAAAATTCGTAATGATCTTCTTAGCTTAGAGCAACATTATGATTATGTAATAGTCGATTGTGGTGGTCAGGACAATTTAGCATTGCGTGCAACAATGTCGGTTGCTTCGCACGTACTGATGCCCCTTCGCCCTAAACGCCGAGATCTGAAAACGGTCAGCCACATGGATGATATTGTCGCAACGTGTATGATGATAAACCCCAAGATGCGCGCCACATTTGTTATCACTCAATGCCCAAGCTTGCCTAACCAAGCCAATCGAATCTTTGAAGCTAAAGAAGTATGTAAGACATATGACATTAATGTGTTAGATGCGATTACCTATAGCCGAAATATCTATGACGACAGCGAAGAGTCAGGTCTATCCGTGCTCGAAATTGAACCTAAAGGCAAAGCCGCAGGTGAAATTAGAGGTATTGCCTGTGAAATGCTGCAAGTCAATAATGCAACAGAAATTCGCAACCGCCTTGCTGAAAAACACATGATCAAGATGAGAGGTAATTATGGGTCTGGCAGATCTCAAGAAAAACTCTACGCCGTCTAGTTCAACCCATAGGCAGATCCAAACGAGGCAGCTAGCACTCGATGATCTAATTGATGACTTTATTAACGATGCGAGTCGTTACGCTTCTGGCCAAGAAGTACTTGCCACCAACTCAAGTAAAGTCATAGAGTTAGAACGAAAGAAGCTACGATTTCAGCCTGAGTTCAGAACCAATTTAGTCACTAGTCAGCAAGCCGAAGCCGTTTTAACTGTAAAGAAGGGAAATAGCCCCGTAAGAAAGGCAACCTTCACTTTAACTGAGTCAGCCATTGCTCACTTAGCGACGCTGGCCGATGATTGCGATGTAGCAAAGTCAAAGTTAATTCGCTTCTTAATTGAACATCATTTTAACTTAAGCCCAGAGCAAAGAAAGCAAAAGGAAAAAAGCATTATCGTTGAATAATGCCAATCAGTATAACTCCCTTCCCTTAGCTGGCAGTAGACCGACAATTCTGAAGTATTGCGCTGCCAGCATTTTTCAATCCAAAAAATTCTTACTTTCAATCTCAAGTCTAAAATCATCGAATAAAACGAATCAGTAACACTGCTTGGTTGAATCTTACTCGTTATGGCCATATATCATCAGTAAGCAAACAAACCTCAATAGAAAGGAATTCTATGTTAGCGATTTTTCTTATCTTACTTATCAGTGGTAGTGCAATTGTATGGATTGCTAGTGCGCCATGGCGCGCTCGTCAAAGACGCAAGCGGATTAACCAACAGCCCTTTCCCCATGAGTGGCGTGAGATCTTAAAACGGCGTACTCCGTTCTTCAGAGTCTTACCCACGGATCTGCAACTACAGCTTAAAAAACACATTCAGGTCTTTATCGCTGAAAAGCATTTTGTCGGATGCGACGGTCTGAAAATCAACGATGACATTCGCGTCACTGTAGCCGCACAAGCTTGCTTACTATTACTCAATAGAAAAACTGACTTTTATCCGAGGTTAAAAGAGATCCTGATTTATCCTTCGGCGTTTATTGTCGAAAACCAGCAACAACACGGTGCAGGAGTCGTTTCTGCCCAGAAACGCGTCTTAGCGGGTGAATCATGGCAACATGGTCGAGTGGTATTATCTTGGCAAACAACTAAGCACGACGCTGCGGTGCCTGATGATGGCAGTAATGTGGTGTTCCATGAGTTTGCCCATCAGTTAGATCAAGAAGATGGCCGCGCAAATGGCGCTCCTGTGTTAAAAAATATTGCAGACTACGCTTCTTGGTCTAAAGTGCTAATGCAAGAGTATCAAACCTTAGTCGATGCCTCTGTACACGGTGAACTTTCATTATTTAGCTACTATGGCGCAACGAATCCTGCAGAGTTTTTTGCCGTTGTAACGGAAGTGTTTTTCGAACAACCCCATGAGTTTATCAATCAGCATCCTGCACTGTATCAAGAGTTGAGTTCCTTTTATCAACTTGATCCCGTCAATTGGAATTAAAACCGTTATAGAGTGAAGGTCAGTAACACTCTACATAATCACAAGGATAGATATGTTCAATCTCAGTGCCTCGAAAACAATAGGTATTTTATTGTTACTCTCAAGTTCCATTTCAAGCAATGCACTCGCCATTGACACAGCACAAAGCGATAAGCAACAAGCAACCATGGTTTTAGATGCCTTAAACCAATACTCTGCGACCGCCGATTGGGATAATTACTTTGCCCTTTATGATGATAAAGGCATTTTTATCGGTACAGATGTCAATGAACATTGGGATAAGGCCGAGTTTGAACAATATGCCAGGCCAACAAAAGGCTGGCGTTACGATTTAACCAGTAGAAAGATGACCCAGCACGGTGATGTCATCTGGTTTGACGAAATATTATCTAACCCCTCTTACGGCGTGAGTCGTGGAACCGGAACCTTAATCAAGACAACCAAAGGTTGGAAAATAGCTCAGTATCACTTAAGTTTCCCTATCCCTAACGCCATAGCAAAATCGATTACTCAACAGATAAAGACCGCAAAAAAATAGCAACAGATGACAAACCGAACACCAGCTAAAACAGAAAAAGCGCTGCAAAGCAGCGCTTTTATCAACTTGAAACCCTAATCCATAATTTGGATTATAAGCCTTTCATATCAATGACTTAAAAACATGCGTTCCCTGTAAGAGCTCCCATATGAGTTATTTCATCTCTATTACTTAATCCCCGTTATTTAATCGAGGCAGAGAAACAGACATTCGCCATATCAACCAAATGGCTAAAACTTGTAAAATCATCTTGGGATAAACGCCGACCAGAACTGTCTCTGTCTGCATAGACCAGACCTATCGCTGTATGGTCCATTATAAGAGGAGCGAGCATAAATCCCGTTGCTGCCGTTATCGCTGAAATGTCACCATCCATAAATAAACGCCATTTAGGCGATCTTGGATTATCAATATACAGTGCCTTCTTTAAAGAAATACAATCTTGAAATACGCTTTTTGTACTGTTCAAAGCAATCGTAAATGAGGCTTTCATTTGTTCACTGCCTTCACCATAAACCATTCTAGGCACTAAATTTTTTCGGTTAGGTGTTAACAACAACACACAGCAGCGATCAACACCCACTCCGGTTAAGATCCCTTTTAATGCGATGGAAAGTACTTGATTGAAATCTTGTTTATTTAACGCGCACTGAGTCAATTCACGCAAACACTGCAACTGTCTGTTTGCATCAGCCGCATAAATAACAACTGTTGGCTCAGTATGTTCTAATTCTCCAGATAAGTAAGTTGGATCAGGTAAGTGCTCAACCAAAATCCGCGCGCCATAAGCATCAGCCATGCTTTTGGTCGCCTTATGACAGCGTATGATCCGCCCTTTAAGCTCATCAAGCTCTAGACCTAACATATCAGCAGTTTGCTTTAATCGATTCGATAGCTCAGCCATCGATGGCTGACTCTGACACAATATTTCGCTTAGCTTATTAGCAAGAAAAATACTGCGGATTTCTGGAGTTCGCTCATCGGGCTGACTCAGTGATTTTATCAGTAAACGACCTAAGCCCCAGCTCCGTGCAAGCCCTAAAGATAATTGCTCAAAAGTAGCGCCGAGCACTTCACGCGTGGCTTTATTCATCTCTTGCATAGAATCACAATGGTTAAGCTTATTATCAAGCACTAAGGTTTCTGCGCAGCCCGTACTCCAAAAAGCACTTTCTCCTAAGTGATAAAGCAAAGAGGCAATAAAAACCTCCTCTTGCAGCTCTTCATCATAGTCTTTGAGTAACATTTTGGTTAACATTGCAGCTTGAAATGCTTGTGCCATTAGCTTCAGCATTCTGTTGTAAACGCCCTCAGTAAGCCCTTCAGCCTCTAACAAACTACTGAGTAATTTAGCAGTAATACAGATGTTCTTTATCGTATCAAAACCCAGTACCACAGCGGCACGACTAACAGTGGTAACCTGGCTAATCCCTTTACTGTAGGTCACGCTATTTGCTACTCGCAAAATTCTGGAGGTCAATGCATTATCATGCATAACACTTTTACCCAGAATCGACAAAGAAGACACATCGTCTTTTGCTAGTTTTTCGAGAGTTTTCACCGTAGAGCAAAGCGCAGGCATCTCTTGGTCACTAATACGATTAGTCCAATATTCAACGCCATTAAATCGACTATTTTCTCTATGAGTTGCTTTCAAGTTACTCTCATCTTATGACGACTAGCCATCAACCATGCAAGTGATGCATTGTTCTGATTTCGTCCCTGAAACTCTACATTATCCACTGCGACTATGCGCAATATCTAATGCACAATCACTACGCTTAACACAACAGCTATAAAGCTATTGCTACATTCTATACGTTAATCACTAACAATAAACCTTTACAGTTCATTAACCAACAACACTATTACAAAACGATACTGATTTTAAATAAAAAAAAACGACTCCGAAGAGTCGCCAATCACAAGCAGAACACCAGCGAAAAGTGTGGTGTTAATAATTTAAAAACCCGCACTGCACGTAGGAATACAGTGCGGGGGACACAAGCTACAAAATGTAGCCAAACCTTTAGCGCATAAAATTTAAGCCGTCAGTAATTGGTAACCCGGTTCGGTAAGAAAATCGACAAGTTCATCTGAAGTCGTGATGGTTTCGAGCAATACAGCGGCTTGAGTATAACTTCCCTGAGTAAAGCGCTCTGGGCCAACCTCTTCTTTGACATGAGCTAACTCCTCTACCAACATTGTTTGGAATAAACCTTTGGTAACAATAACGCCAGAGCTAAGCGGCTGCTGATGCTTTATCCATTGCCAAATGGAGGTACGAGAAACCTCTGCCGTGGCAGCGTCCTCCATTAACCCATAGATAGGAACGCAGCCATTACCGTTAATCCAGGATTCTATGTATTGTAGTGCGATACGGATGTTAAGACGCATACCCGCTTCAGTCCGCTCCCCCGTTGCAGGCATAAGTAATTCACGGGCATGGATTGGCGCATCGACATCGCGTGTAATATGGAGCTGATTGACGTGATCTTCGCCTATATATTCATTAAAAATAGCCATTGCAGTATCTGCAAGTCCTGGATGTGCAACCCAAGTACCGTCATGACCATTACGTGCCTCAAGTTGCTTATCTTGCTTCACTTTTGCTAATACTTGTTGATTTAATTCAGTATCCTTGGCAGGAATATAGGCCGCCATACCGCCCATAGCTAACGCTCCACGTTTATGACAGGTCTTTATCAACAAACGCGAATAAGCACTTAGGAATGGCTTGTCCATGGTGACCGACTGTCTATCTGGTAGTATACGATCACTATGATTATTTAAGGTTTTAATGTAGCTAAAGATATAATCCCAACGACCACAATTTAATGCGACGATATTTGAACGAAGTTCATATAGGATCTCATCCATTTCAAATACAGCAGGCAAGGTTTCAATTAAACAGGTGCACTTAATCGTGCCTGGCTGAAGGCAAAAGCGCTCTTCAACAAATGTAAACACGTTAGCCCACCATCTAGCCTCCAGATGACTTTCAAGTTTAGGAATATAAAAGTAAGGCCCACTGCCCTTTCTTAATAAAGCACGATAGTTATTGTAAAAATAGATACAAAAATCGAACAGCGCAGCAGGAATGGCGCTCCCCGCAAACTGCACGTGCTTTTCTTGCATATGTAAACCGCGTACTCGACAAATAAGCACGGCGGGATCTTCATTTAATGAGTAATGTTTACCCGTCTCAGCTGCGGTATAACTAATATCCCCGTTAACCGCATCACGCAGGTTTATTTGTCCTTGCACCACTTTTTCCCAGCTTGGAGCAAGTGAGTCTTCAAAGTCAGCCATGAATACTTTAGCGTTTGCATTAAGTGCATTAATGACCAATTTTCTTTCAACAGGGCCGGTGATCTCAACCCGCCGATCTTGTAAGTCGGCAGGAATGCCTCTGATCTGCCAATGTCCTTGACGGATCGCTCGAGTCTGCTCTAAAAAATCTGGCAGCTCGCCTAGATCGATATGCTTTTGCTTGTGCTTTCTGCGAGCAAGCAGTTCAGGGACCTCTGGTGCAAATTGCTTACATAAGGCTTTAAGTAAACACAGCGAGCCCTCTGTTAACACTGTTTCTTGCCCTGCGACAGTTCTACCGTTAATCAACAACTCCTGAGTCGACGATGTCGTTTCTGATTTCGTTTGCGCTGCTGTAAGTTGCTCTGTCATCTTTCATCTCCTAAAACTGTACTCATATTTCTGTAGCAACATCTAAACGCATTTTTAATCGCATTTTGCTTCCCGCCTCGCAGTTTCTGCTAAAGCCTGTCAGTCCAGAGCATTCAGTTCGAGGCTGTCACTCCATGGCAGTTCAGAGCAGTCAGTTCAGAGCAGTCAGTCCAGTCCGGCCCTGTCAGTCAAACTAAGCAGCATGCAATGCTTTAAATGCTTAAGCATATGTTGATTTACCACAAAACCTACTGACTAAGCGTACAAGTTGCAAGCTGACACCCGGTCACACAAGTCCTTTACTCAAGCCTACAGCCCATAATTAAAAGACTCAAAGACGCACACCGCAAACCGATTAAATCCTTTTAAGGCAATTAGTTATGAATATTTTAAAATCAATTCCATGATAAACTGAACAAGTTGTAAGACAAATTGACCAAGGCAACAAACTAAAAGTAAATCCGTTACAAAGTTTCACTACGTAACACTTTTTTTACACTCAAACATCAATACCTGCAGACTGCAGATTTAAGCTAGCGTTTACTCTCACACAGCGATACACAAATGCAAACCTTTTTAAAACAATGATATATAAGCAGATAACCACCACCACAATTTAAACAACCGTTTAAATCTAACGTTAACGTTTACGGAAGCTGACTGGGCTGCAGCTAACGCAAATTATGACTCGATAAATATTGACTAACATTGAGAAAAACATTGGTTTAAATGCAAAAAAGTTCATTACGTGGCAAAAAACTAAGTTAATTCGTGACGTTAAGCCACGAACTAAGCACTAAATCAAAGTACTAAATCAAAGTACTTGGACTAAGTACTCATGGGGGATTAATTACTCATGGAGCTATGTTGTCGTTATATGGTTAATTTAAATAAGCACGATAAGATTAAATTCTCGACGTTGAGCTAAACGCGACGCAGCAGTTGCCGAGACAGGGACAGAGAAAACAAGCTTAAATAGAAACCCAATAGCTAAACTCAATGCGAGTAACTAAGCTCAATACTGAAGCGATACACTTAAGTCATGTTGATCTTAGATTAATCGTTGTGAGTTGAAGTGAAACCAGAGAAATAAAGTATGTTACACCCTCATTACCTAACGTAAGCTAACGTAAGCTAACGTAAGCTAACGTAAGCTAACGTAAGCTAACGTAAGCTAACGTAAGCTAACGTAAGCTAAGAGTTAATTAACGGTAGAGTAGAGCTAAATGTAGAGTTAAAGCTAGAGCAGAGCTAACTCGAGACAGTAACTAACTCTGGAGTAGAGTTAAACCTAGAGGAAGAGTCTTTGACTCTCCCTCTCCGTAAAAAGAAGCAACTTAGTTTATACCAGCCTATAAGCCAATCATAAATTCAGATTAGCTAAATACAAGAGGGTTATTAGCTTCATCCGTCAGCGCCTCACTTTCAAGTTCAGCAGTATATAATGTCACCCTATTACGACCAGAGTGCTTAGATGCATACAGGGCTATATCTGCACGTTTTAATAGAGGATCTAAGCTGAGATCTTCAACAGTATTACCCGCAACACCAAAACTGGCGCTAATGTTAAATGCATGCCCAGAGTATTTAGTATCAATCGCGGCAATAGCCTCTTTACAGCGCTCTGCTATCCCCAATGCGACAGTTTCATTTGAGTAAGGTAAAAATAGCGCAAACTCTTCTCCGCCCATGCGAGTAAAAATATCACTGTCACGGATAAGGGGTTTTACCGCAGACACCACATGTTTTAAGGTCCAGTCTCCTGTCCCGTGGCCGTAACTATCGTTAATATTTTTAAACAGATCTAAGTCAAATACCACTACGGAAAACTCAGCCTGGCGCACACTGACCTGCACGAACTCATTCTCAGCGAAGTCTTGACCCGCTCCGCGATTATAAACACCAGTCAGCCTGTCGGTTAATGCCAGTTTACGATAACGCATTTTCTGTCGGTGGCTATAAATAACGAATAGCGACAAGAAGAAAATACTGCCAATCAACATAGTTACAATCATTAAATTATTGGTTCGATCTGACTGATCTAACTCTTTCTGAGTTTGCAGCAATTCACGCTCTTGATTAAGTAACGCTATCTCACGCGCCAGCTCTCGGTGTTTAAACTTCGCCATCTGATAAGCATTAGCCTTGGCTTTAGTGTCATCGAGCATTAAATTGGTGTAGTGTTGATGGGATTCTAGATAGTCATAAGCAAGCTTATATTGCTTTGACGCAACGTAGCGTTGCGATAATACTCTTGCGGCAATCGCTTTATATTCAATATGGCTAGGGTCATCACTTAGACTCATCACCTTATTAGCAAACTCTTCCGCCTGGGAGGCATCACCTAAGCTCAAATAGGTTTGACTAAGTAACGCATTTACATGATTGATTTCAGTTTGAAAATTAAACTCTTGATAACCTTTTAATACTGGCTCTAGCAGATATTTAGCCCTGTTATAATCCTCGCTCTGGAGAGCGACTAAAGCTAAGCCCTTTTGTGACATCAAACCAATAAGTGGGAACTTTTTTTCTTCACAATAAATTTGACTACTGAGAAATCCCTGTTGCGCTTCGCCTGACCTATTTTCTTTTAAATCAACAACAGCGAGCATCAGCAATGAAAAACAATGTTGACGGACATCATTGATTTTAGCACTTAGTTCAGCAGATTTAGCCGCGAACTCTCTCATATCTTGGTAGGCGTTTAATACCAAGGCTAAGTTAGCCAAGCGAACATAGCTGCTGAGCTTAATTTCAATATCATCGTATTTATCAATACGTTGTAAACTGTCCGCCATCAACGTTAATGCTTCAGAATACTGCTTTAAAGCGATGTAATTAGCTGATAATGATTGATGAATTTTACTTTGCAATGCATCTCGAGGGGCTAGCTTCTCAGCATTTTTTAAACTAACTACAGATGCATTATAATTTCCCTGATACGTTAGAAAGACAGCTTGATAGATGTAAACATTAATTTTTTGCTCTCTCGATAAATTGTTCCACTCTCCTATTAATTGAGCAATAAGATTTTCGGACTTCTGCGATGGAGCACTTATGTTCTTCTCTAACTCCTCAAGAACTTGCTCATAGTCTAAACCCTCTCCATAACTCATATTAGGAAAATACAGAATTAGTACAGAAAATAAGACTATGAATAATCTCATTTTATAATTACTTTTTATCTACATAAACAAGCAAAAATGATTGAATACCTTTACTGCCAGATAATCCCTTAAGCTTATTTTCATCACCTGAGATCACAGCCTGAATTTCATCATCAGCTAGGCCATTGGCCTTCATCACACCTTGAGGATCTTGCTTATACTCCTCCAGTAACTTAGCGTCTGAACCTAGCTTCTCGAAAAAATTGTTAAACTTAGACATGATTATTCCCTTAAATTAAATGAATATTATTGGTTTATTTTTTTGTTTAGTTACTTTCTTCGCACTTTTTACTTCAGTGACTTTTTTACTTAAGTGACTGTTTACTTCAGTGCTTATTTACCTAGCTACTTAGCTATTTAGCAGCCGAGTTATTTCAGGTTGATACCTAACGGCTCGTTTTACAGTTGTAATTGCTGTTTACGACATTAAGCATCTTAAGATGCTTAATCGTCTCAGTCTCAAAACTGCAAGCTCATCACCACAGGGACATTAACCTAAGTCTTCGGCGGTGATCCCAAGCTTGGCCAATACCTCATGATTAAACTCTAGCTCTCTCGAGGGTGGAATAAGCAAGGTCGTGATAGATGAAAGACGCGCAAACGGCAGTTCTTTCAAGGCTATTTTGTCGATTCTAGGAGCCTGAGTGGGTAAGTTAGGGGCCTCATATAGCACGATTTCATGCTCTAGAGGATACCACTCGTTAAGTAGCTCTACTAACACCTGTAACCTGTCTGATGAAGTATGAAACTCAGTTAAGGTATGCTCGCCAGCGATGCCAATTTGCCATAGCAGTAAGTGCGTTGTCGGATCTGGCGTATGCTTGTAAAACATAAATTGGCTGGCTTCGAAGCTTTGGTGACCCGAGGCGCCAGGATCAATACCCACATCGGCCCATAAACAGGCCTCGGCCGAAATACCCGGCTCCATTTGCGCTGGATAACCCTCTTCTCTTGCCTGAATAATCGCAAAATGCGATACACAAGCGAAAACGCCCGGATGACCATATAGCGCACAAACAACTCTTTTGCCTAAGCGCACCTGCTCTAAAATGGCTGCCACCATCTGTTCATAAGTATCTCGGCGGTTTTTAACTTCACCTTCTTGAGCGTAATAAGGCTGAAGACTGCGCACGTCTTGGTTGAGAGACTCAAGCCAATGCTGTGCAAATCCGTCTGGCACCAGAGAAAACACCACATCAGCATGCTCTATGTAGCTTTTACTCAGTACGCTAATTTGTCCGGCCAAGTTCAAACCCGTGCCGACACAAACCAAAGTTCCTTTTTCTTTTGCTGTCATTTACTCAATTGCCTGTTATTACGATTATTATTGTTGTTTTGCTGCAAAAAACTAAGCTGCGCAAATAGATTACAAAACCATGTTAATTTAGCATAACAACTGCGTAACTTAAACATAAAATAGGTCAATGCATTTAATCGACAATAAAATGGTTTTACCTTTCTAGTTAAACCATTTTTCAACCGCGATATAAAGTGAATAATTTGATAGTATCCAATTGAATTTCATACTGTAAGAGTCATCCTGGCATTACAATAGCAATAGCGTCATTTTTAACAAATTAGTGCGATAGATGAACTATTTGCCGTTTGTCGACTCAATATACCCACAATGCTGAGATTAATGTTAAATCCTTTAATTAAAGTAAAGAATTCCGCCCCAAGCACGCCTTGCAGTAATACTCCTTGTCATAAGGGTGACTGCTTGGGTATTATGACCGACATATTTTGATGAAGTAGCGCATTCAATGACAATTAAAAAGAAAAGTCTTACCCTTTTGGGCGCTGCTGCGCTCTCGTTATCACTTAGTGCTTGTAGTGTTTTTGACTGGTTGATCTATAAACCTGATATCCCTCAGGGTAACTATATGGAAAAGCAGCAAGTTGAAAAGTTACGAATCGATATGACTAAAGAGCAGGTTGAATACGTGCTTGGTCGTCCCGTTTTACGAGACAGTTTCTCAGATGATACTTGGTATTATGTCTACCACTATAAGAGTGGCCGTGACGCCAGCATTATCCATAAAGAACTCATCCTTAACTTTAATGGCGATAAGCTAACTGAAGTGAAAGGTGATTATGAGCTTAGCCCTGACTTTGGTGTCCCACTTGAAGAAAGTAAGTTACCAGAGATCAACACCCCAGAAGGTGATCCTTTGATCCCAGAGCAGCGCCCTCAAGCTAAACCTCTGATCGAAGAGGAACAAACACAACCTGAGACACTCTCAGAAAAGTTTGAATAATTAGTCCTGGCATCAATACAAAAATGGCGACTCCCGTTTGGGCGTCGCCATTTTCATATCCGTCATTAATAGCCGTTATTCATTAAAGCAATTTCAGGGGCATTAAAGCTTACTTCCCGTAATCTTATTAATTCGGCCATCTTCTTTCGCTTTTTCTGCACGTTTACGACGCACATCCTTAGGATCGGCAATTAATGGCCGGTAAATCTCAACGCGTTGACCGGGTTGTAGCACTTCATCATGCTTAACTAAGCGACTAAAAATCCCCAATTTTACCGTTTCAAGATCAATATCAGGAAAGTAACGCTGCATATCACTTAACTTGACCGCATCGATACAGGTCGTTCCGGCTGGAACCTGAACCTTAATCAGCTTTTGCTGCTTGGGTAGCGCATAAATAACTTCAACCAAAAATGATGTTTGTTCAGTACTCATTTGTATATCACCTTCGCGCGGCTCGTAAATGCAGTTACCATGGATCCCATCAACTCTTTAAAAACCTTGCCAAAGGCCATATCGACAATTGGGCTAGAGAATTCAAACTGCAACTCGAAATTTACCTTGCAGGCATCTTCAGTAAGCTCAGTAAACGTCCACTCACCAACGAGTTCTTTAAAAGGACCGTTTTCTAATTGTAATTGAATACTTTTACCAGCAACAACTTGATTGCGAGTAGTGAAGGTTTTACTGATCCCCGCTTTTGCCACATCAACCGATGCCAGCATCGTTTTGCCGTCAAACTCTATCACCTTACCACCGACACATCCGGGCAAGAACTCTTTATATGACTCAACATCATTGACTAAGTCATACATCTGCATCGCGCTGAAGCGAACTAATACACTGCGTGAAATTTGCGGCATTGAAGATTGCTACTCAGTAATTAAAAACCAAAGGTCGATTTTAACATGAACACAAAAAAACGCATCTTTGATACTCAAGAGTGATATTAAGCGACTAAAAAGCAAACAAACTCACCGCTGATAACAACAAAACATCGAATAAATCCACTTGCCCAATTCCATATTTGCTAAGCCTGAGTATAATGTGTCTCCTATGGCTAAGAAAAACGCAAAAAATTCAAAGAACAGTTCAGCTTCAATCGCACGTAATAAACGCGCAACCTTCGACTATAAGTTTGAAGAGAAGCTAGAAGCAGGCCTATCCCTCATGGGATGGGAAGTTAAGTCTATTCGTATGGGCAAGGTCAACTTGTCCGAAAGCTACGTCTTTTTAAGAGAAGGCGAGGCTTACCTTTTTGGTTGCACCATCGCACCACTTAATACCGCCTCTTCTCATGTAGTGTGTGATCCTTTGCGCTCACGTAAGCTACTACTTAAACGTAAAGAGCTTGATAAGCTTCAAGGGCTAGTTGACCGTAAAGGTTACTCAATTGTTCCAATCTCTATGTATTGGCAGAAAGGCGCTTGGGTTAAAATTGAGATTGGCCTAGGTAAAGGTAAGAAAGAACACGACAAGCGCGACGATACTAAAGATCGCGAATGGCAAATTGAAAAGGCTCGTACCATAAAGAAGGCGGTACAGCAGTAATTTCAACAACGTACCTAATGAATAACGTACGTATAACGAACAATCGGTTGTAAATGCGATTTTTATGCTTGGTAAAACAAGCTAGGTCGCGTTACAATCACATTGTACTTGGGGGCGATTCTGGATTCGACAAGATTCTCGAAACCCTGGGAGCATGCCGAGGGGCGGTTGGCCTCGTAAAAAGCCGCACCGTTATAGTTGCAAACGACTCTAACTACTCTCTAGCAGCTTAGGCTAGCTAGCCATCTTGCTCACGTTTATCAAATGGGCAGAGTAATAAGATGGTCACCTTTACATTTGATAGCGAGGGAACCACGTTCAGGGGTGAACCGCGAAACAGTACTGAACTCGCCAATTACAATCCTGTCTTTCGGAGTGTACTTGGTTAACCAAAAGAGAGACTAAGCATGTAGCGCCTTGGATGTAGGCTTTTTGGACGCGGGTTCGAGCCCCGCCGCCTCCACCAATACTAGGTTAGCAATAACCTTCAAAGGCCGCTAAACCCTTACCAGACGGGTTTAGCGGCTTTTTTGTATCTGCAACTTTTCCACACAAATAATTGATACCACCAATTTTAGACACAAAAAAACCTGCACTGGGCAGGTTTTCTGTACATTCAAGCAGTTCTAGCTGCTTGGCAGTTCGATTAGTTCTGTTTTTTAACGAACTTAGACTTAAGCATCATTGGGCCGTGACCATCAACTTTACAGTCAATATCGTGGTCGCCATCAACAAAACGCTTAATAACCGCTTTAGTACCTACTTTAAGTACTAACGAAGAACCCTTAACTTTAAGGTCTTTGATTAGCGTTACTTTGTCTTCTTCAGCCAATAAGTTACCAACGGCATCCTTTAAGATGATTGCGTCTGGATCCACGATAACTTCGTTTGGATTCCATTCATGAGCACATTCAGGGCAAACTAAGTTTGAGCCATCTTCGTATACGTAGATTGACTCACATTTTGGGCATGGTGGGATAGCGCTCATGGCATTTTCTCTTTAATAAATTATTTGTTGAATCCTATTAATACGTCACACCTAAAGCTGACGATTAAACGACTCACCTTTAAAGACACATTATAATAAAAATTTCGAATATCAGCTAGGCTCAAAAATTAGTCTTGTGAACAGGCCGCATTTTACATATGACATAGTTCGATCAAGTTAACAAAACCACCAAAAACAGATTGATTTACGTTCAACTTATCTAGCTCTAGTTGTTTTTTCAACGCGTGCAAACCACTGCCAACGATTCTGCTCACAGCAAATGATAGATATTGATGTAGCTCTCACCGAATGTGACAACATTCGATTAGCGCCATAATCTGAACTTGGATTGCTAGAGATGGCTTAAAGCGCACACGTCTCTTTCTAGCTTCGACAGTTAGCAAGCCTGAGATAAATACACGAAAGGAGCGTTTTGAACAGAAGTAACTCAAACAGAAAACAAAAAAGGCTTACTAAAAAAGTAAGCCTTGGGAATGAGTGAAAAGCGCGTCGGGGTTAGCCATTACATACAACAACTCAGGGTTATGCTACATCCCTCGTTGACCGCGCTGTAAGCCCAGAAACTACACGGTTGCTACTCTTAGAGCCATGACCTCACACCTACATATTAGCTAACGTCTGCATTTACTTTACACACACTTTACACACTCTCATAAATGCTTAGCTAATAGACTTACTACTTACAAAATAGTCACTGTCTAAGATACGCTTTTCATTATTCAGTATAGCCGATTTTCGCCCAGCCACAGGGCTGACAGTCAATATTTACCACTAATTCCCCCCTATTTCAGATGGGGCGAAAATAGCTTATTGTTTTAATAGGCTTTCAGCCTGTTAGCGCTCTCAAATATTATTTTAATGAAATACTAAACGGGTTTAAAAGCATTGACTCAAGCGCGTTTACGCTTAGCTCGAAGGAGCAGAGATTCTAACTGAAGCCTTACCGTTTAAGCACTATGTTCAAACCTCTCAGACGGTCAACAATAACAACAACGGAATCAATTGAAACTTATCCCATAAGGTAGTTACTTAATGCTGAACCCTTGGCTATTAATATACGCTCGCATAAATGGCCTCGACTCTTTATTCAGTGTCGATGTGATCTGTTCTGACCAAGAAACATGTTTATTATTGCTACTTCTAGCAGCGTAGTACTCTCTAACATGTTGATCATAAATGGCGAGTATTGCCTTATCCATCGCTTGATAGCGATCTTGATGCACCACAATACTCAGCGGTAAACGAGGTTTGACTTCAGGCACATTGGCCGGATATCCCAAGCACATGCCAAATAAAGGCATCACGTTTTTAGGCAGACCTAAAAGTGCTGTCACCTGCTCAGGATCATTGCGGATCCCACCAATGTATACGCCTCCTAACCCCAAAGATTCGGCTGCAATGATGGCATTTTGTGCCATTAAACCGGTATCGATAGCCCCTATCAAAGTTTGCTCTGTAAAGCCTAATTGTGCATCGGGATGTATTTGATGATGGCGATTAAAATCAGCACAGAACACTAAAAACTCAGCTGCCGACTCGACATAACTTTGTCCACCTGCGAGCTTGGCTAACAGCGCCCGAACCTCTGGAGCACTCACACGTATAATGCTGGAGCATTGAATAAAACTTGAGCTAGAGGCGGCATTGGCACAACGTAAAATCTGCTCAAGCTTTGGCGCTTCGATAGCCTGTTCCGTGAAATGCCTAATCGATCGGTGCTGTATAATTGTTGCTATGGTCTGATTCATATTCAGTTGGTTCTCTTATGTTCACAAGACTTAGCCAAGCAGCTACTCTCGCTGGTAATGAAAAAGGTTTTATATTCAATAAGTAGCTGTATTAACTACGCCATATACGACTTAACTAAAACCTAAAACAGTAGAAAAAAACATCGATTTGGTAACAGATACATCAAAAGCTTAACTAAAATTAAATGTAATTCATAATTATTGACCCAACAGGCACTTGAGGAATAGGTTAGTCATTATGGAACGGAGATCACATTCTGCCATCTCGGTCAGCCATTTTTAGTCATGGAGTATTCTGATGCGAAACCTCGAATTATTTAGTACTGCCTCTATCGATCACCTTATGTGGTCAACTAAAGAGTATGAAACCAATCTCAACGAGTCAGCCCTGACTATCTTTACTGATTTTGATCACACTCAACCTATGGTTGTAGACGCCTCGACGACTGCAATTAATACCGCTGAGATTATGGAGAAAACCCATGCCTTTATGCGACTAGTTGTAGATAAAGATAATAAATTTCTAGGAGTCATTAGCAAGCATGAACTGTCCCCACACAGGATGATGAAACTTGCTGCGAAACACTCAATGCATATTAATGAGCTGCAAGTTACCGATATGATGGTAGCGCGTGACGATTTAATGGCTCTTGATTTCCAAGAAGTGCTGACGGCCAATGTCAGCGATGTTGTCAGGACCTTACAAGAGAATGGCTTACATCATATGTTGGTTATCGACCATCAGAAGCACCATATACGTGGGCTTATTTCCGCCAATGATGTGGCCAGAAAACTCAATGTGCCAATTAATATCCAAAAGCCACCTTCATTTATGCAAATATTTAAGGCAACAAAATAAGTTAGGTAACTCAAGTCTATTCATAGAGCGATAAACTTGAGCTCTGAGATTAATCAATCTAAACGTCAAACCGTTTCGTTTATCCTCAGCGTTTAACAAAATCCCCTGAGTAACCGCACTGTTACTCAGGCTCGCAGCCTCTTTCCCCCTCATGCCCAGTAGCGCTTGCACCGCTTAATGATTTAAGGCTATGCTAGGTGCGTTAGCGTTATGTAGATCCTAGCCTGAAATCATACATTCCTGACCTATGAGGAGTCATGCATTGACCTTCTTATCTCCCCTGCGAGCATGTTGTGCTCTTAGTTTGGCTAGCGTGCTAGTTTTCATCCCCCGCCCCTCCTTAGCAGATCAATGGCACTTTAGTTTTGATAATGACGTGGTTATTGGTCAAGATGGTGATTACTCCAATGGGTTTGTATTTGGCTGGCAAGCTCTCCCTCAAGCAGACTTTACTCAAGCTCCTTGGCCCTTTAGTTGGCAAAAAAGTTTACGGCTCTCCAGCCATAGCCATACTGCCCAGTGGGGGGCCAAAGTCTATCAAAGGATGTGGACCCCAACTGAGATTAAGTTTGACTATGCCCAGCCCAATGAACGTCCTTACGCCGGCATACTGGAACTTGAGAGCTTTACAGGTAGTTTTAGTGAGACGTTAGCGCAAAAGAACTGGTTTAGCATTGGTGTTATCGGCCCCGCGTCGGGTGCACAGACTATGCAAGAGTTAGTGCATAAAATTACCTCTTCAACCCCTCCTAAAGGATGGCAATATCAAGTCGAAAACCAACTTACTGTGCAACTGGCTTATGAGGTTGATGCATTAGCATTTAGGCAAAAAAGTACTGACGATAGCCAATGGGAACTTAGTGGTTATAGCCATAATATGTTGGGAAATTTTCGCTCAGAGGCGAGCCTTGGCCTTACACTACGCTGGGGAGATGATTTAGCAAAAACATTTGGCCAATTGAGTAGCCATGCAGGTCATTTTGGTCAATACAGCGCGAGTGCACGCCAACATGGTAGCTGGACAGTATACGCCCGTGCGCAAGCGGGATACCGCTTCAACGACCTGACTATTGACGGCTCATTACCCTATGACTCGTACCTGCAGATAAAGCACCAACAAGCCAGAGCTAGCACTGGTGTTATTTGGGCATTCCCCACTTGGTCTGTCAGTTGGAGTTTCGATCTCTACACCAAGGAATATGAGTCAGATCCTGATAAATGGCATGGTTATGGCGTATTGAGTTACAGTTTTATGTTGTAATTCAATAAGGCTAACGGTTGAGTTTTAGCTCGCTGTTAACGCCCTTTTCACGCCTCTGACTCGGCACTTAAAAACTAAAGGCCCAGCCAATCTGTGGGCCCTTTTCAACAAAGTCCATCTGATATTTTACACCATCGACTTCTGAGTCATTGCCAATTTGCAGGTAACGATAACCAATCCACACATTATGTAGGTCGCCGAACCGATATAGAGCCGAGGCATTGAAGCCATAATCTCGATCATTGTCACCATAGATTTTAGTATCGGCGCCTACTGACACGCCCCAAGCTTTTGTCATCCAATATCGATAAGTGGCCCCCACCAACCAGTCGAACAGATGCTCATTCGCAATCGGTACCTGAGTATTAATATTGATCAGTCCATCATCACTCAATGGTTTTATATTTAAATCAATTTTACTAAAGATATGCCGGACACCTGTAAATACACGCAAGCCAGGCGCGACTTCATAGCCCGCTAGCAAATCGTTAACGGCTAAATGCATATCGGTTTCGACATTGTGACCCGGGGAGATAATACCGCCAGAGATGGGCCCTTTAAGGCCCTCGGTCTGACTATCACTTTTAAGCCTTAGGTAATTAACTCTAAGGCTATAGAGCCAATCCCCTTTCTGAGCATACAGCTCACCAATAACACCGAAGTTCAAGTTATCAATGATGTCTTTAAACGGCACGTCGATATCAACTCGCTCGCTATCTGCAGCAATTGAGCCAGAGATATCTGGCGCCCAAACCATGGGGAAAGCGATTAAATAGTTCCACTGCAGCTCTCCCTCATCATAGGAATCCGGGCCAACCTCATACTCTTCACTTGCAAAGACTGTAGAGTGAGTCATCAACATGAGTAATACCAAAGACGCTTTTTTCACCCGCTATACTCCTAACCATTTATGGCCCATTGCTTATCGACACTTAATCTACCCAATGCAACACATCTTTAATAACCGACCACCTAGGCTGTTTTGGTTTAGCGTTCTCACCTAAAATCCAATATCCATAGAGCTTGTCGACAAAACCTGACGACTTTTGTAGCTCCAACCAACTGTTTAAAAAGGTTTGTAATGACCCATTGTCAAGAGCCACCGCATAGGATGCTGGAAATGATTTAATCTCTTCTCGATTATAAAGAGTGGTGTATTCTGGGTATAATATTGTCCAGGTTTTACCGGCCTCTAGGCTTATCATCAAGCCATCCCATGTATTACCGTCGTCTTCAAAAAACATCCTATCCGATTGTATGGTTTCAAATTCAAGGTTAGGAAATTTCTCCTCTAAATGCGGAATGATTGAATAGCTGCCAACAGAAGCGATGCGAACTTTGCCCGCATCTTGGATCAATTTATCGGTTTTAAACTCATCGGCTCGATGGTCTTTCACCACAAAGGCGTAGTGCAGATCGAGTACAGGCGTAGTAAAGCCCACCAGCTCTAATCGCTGAGTTGTCATCTGCAAGCCCGATATCGCAATATCAAACTGGCCTTGATTAATCCCTTCAAGTACATTAGCAAAAGTATAAGGGATGAACGCAATGCTTAGATCCATCTCTTGGGCTAACTTTTTCATTAGCTCAACATCAAAGCCAACCAACTTTTGCTCCGCATTGTAGAAAGAAAACGGCACTTGTATCGGGTTATAGCCGACTCTAAGTACACCACTTTCTCTTATCTGTTGTACACTGCGAGGCCCATTCGCTGCTGCGACATCCCCCCAACTGTATGCGATCACTTGATCCGGCACTTTTTCTGCAGAGCTCATCTGCGCAACCACCTCATCCATCTCATATTCAGTATCTACAATCGAACTCAATAACCAACTTGAGCCTAACAAACATATACCAATAAACACTGGCGTTAACGCACTGTATATCACTAAACGCTTCATGCTGATTTTCGCGACACCCACCAGCATTGCCGTGCCGCCAACCGCTAAAATAAAGATATTCATCGCTGCTAATAACGAGGTAAAGCGACTGGTAAACAAACTTGAAACCATATAAAGCTGGAATAAGTCAGAAGACAGCTCTAATGAATCTAGCAACATAGGGATAGTTAAATAGACACTACCAAACAGGCTAACCAGACCATTTAATGACATAGGTAGATAAGTCAAAAAATCCAGCTCTTTGCCAGAAAACCACGCCGCAAACAGGACAAACACAATAGTAAGTAACTTACCGAGGTTAGGGAAACTAAACACAACCGGAATGATGATATTGGCATAATCATCACTTTGCTGACTGCCAATATTATATTTATGGAATAACTCTTTAGTCCGCTCAATTAAAATCGGGATCACGATAAAAATATTACCCGCTGCAAATGCGGTGACCATGGCATCTTTAGCAATACCGGTTATATCGCGATAAGAAAATGGCGTGATCACGGCCAGAATGGCTGGTAACACCCAATAAGTTAAAATAATAGTCATCACTACATGAGCAACAAAATACACCTGCAGCTTTTGAAACTCATCGAAATCCATGGTACCAGCTGTTGCGGCAGTCATGGCAAAAATGCCTATAGGCATCAACTTTACAATGCTTTGAGTCACTTTATTAAACGACTCACCCAATAGCTGCATCGGCTTCATTAACGAGTCTTTATTGTCGATAGAGATAAGCGCTATTCCCGTTGCAACACAAAATAGAACAATCGCAGGAATATAACTATTTGATAATGAGAAGAATGGATTTGAAGGGATATAAATATCAAGCAGATTAATCGAATTAGGATCTTCAAGCGCTGTCAGGCTAAAGAACTCCCCTGCCTGCCAGTCAGGAAATGTGTACTTAATAAAGTACATCGTCAGCAAACCAAAAGCCCAGATAACCAACATTAACTTACCGACTTTCACGCCAAGAGATTTGGCTTGCTCCATACTTAGGCTACCTAAGCTAGAAATCAAAGATACGATAATGTACGGAATAATGGTCATCTGCAGCAGCTTAATAAAAGCATCACCGATAACCGACATCCAGGCCAACATCTCACCAAAAAACAATCCCGCAGCAATACCTGCTGCAAACGACAATAACACCAACGTCGACATACTCATTTTTTGTTTTGGCTTATCGGCAGACTCTTTTTCTGGCGCTATTGCTGCAGTTTTGCTGGTCATGTAATGCCTCCTTGCTGACCCATATCGGCTACCTCTGTTTGAGAGTCCTTAATGGCGTCTTGATAACACTTAAGATATTGTAAAATCTTCTCTTCTGGATTAAATAGTTTAGCCGCTCGAGCTCTTCCAGCCTTGCCTAGATTTTGTTGCGTGTGTGGTTCAGTCAAGATGCGCTCCATGGCTTTGGCCATACCTAACGCATCATTAGGGTCAAACATAAAACCTGTTTTACCATTGTCTACCACTTCAGGAACACCATCGACGTTACTGCTAACCGTTGGAACCCCACAGGCCATCGCTTCGAGTAACACCATACTAAAAGACTCTCGATAACTCGGTTGGATCATGCAATCAGCATTAGGGAGATAATGCTCAACATGGGTAACATCTCCCACAAAGACAACATGCTTTAAAATCCCCAACTTTTCACATTGCTGCTTGATACCATCAATATCAGGGCCACTCCCGAGCAGTACCAGCCGAGCTTTGACTTTCCTAAGTAGCATGTGAAATGAGCGGATCACTGTGTCGCTGTTTTTTAGCGGCCTAAAATTAGACACATGCATCACGATTTTCTCATCGTCTCTCGCTAACTGACGTCGAACATTAATGTCTGCAAATTTGGGGGAGAAAACGTCTAAATCAATAAAATTATGAATAACATCAATCGACTTACTTTTATCGAAATGACTGTATATATAGTTACGTTGATAGCTCGAAACCGTCGTGACCTTACTACTTTTATGGATACTGAAACGATTAAGTGGATACAGAGGTTTATCTTGACCAACAATCGTCACATCGGTGCCATGAATAGTCGTGATGGTTGGAAACTTATGCTCGGTGATTTCACCCGCTAGATAAGCGCATAATGAGTGAGGAATGGAGTAGTGTGCATGTACAACATCAAGCTTAAATTGCTCGACCACTTCCACTATTTTAGCCGTCAATGCAAATGTATATAGAGGATCGGAAAACAAGGGGTAATTAATGGCTTCAACGGAGTGAAAGAATAAGCATTCTGAATCCTCTATCAATTTAAAAGGCCGAACACTGGAGATAAAGTGAACTTCATGGCCAAGCTTAGCAAGCCCTAACCCTAATTCTGTTGCTACCAGCCCCGAGCCCCCGATACTTGGGTGGCACACTATCCCTATGCGCATCTTCGACATAAATTCCTCACCACCAAAACAGTTAAGAGAATGTTACAGCAAAAGAAAACTTAGCATCATTAGGAACTTAATCCAAGTAAATCCTTTTACGCTATTAATGAATAGTTATCATGAAAATAAAGGTGAATATTAGCGGTTGATGTCATCATTCGAGCCGATATGGTGAGTCACACCTTTCCCTCAACTCTTACATCCAACACCTCACTCCTCACTCCTCACATATATTTTGATTTGCAAAATGCAAAAACTGATCTTTACCTTAATCTTTCAAAACAAATAAACCAATGAAAGTAAACAATAAAAATTAATGGCACAGCTTATGCTTTCACTGAATATATTAATAATATCGACAGTGAGAGATGCATTATGAAAATATCCAAAACAATCCCATTACGCTGCTCCCCATTAATTTTAAGCTTATTAATTTCTGCCAGTGTCAGCGCGTCCGCTCCCTTTAGTGCCTGTCCAACTGAAGCATTTGTGATCCAGAAGCAATCTAATACCCCCAAAAGCTACGGTGTAAACCTAGCAACTGGTAGCTATGTGGTGTTATCTGAGGATATGGGGACAGGCAACGGCTACAACGGCGTTGGGTTTAATTACCATGATAACTACATTTACGGTTGGGATTATGCAACGGGATCATTAGGCCGTGCCGGCAACGATTATCAAATTATCTCCCTTTCTGTTACCAAAGATACAACCGCTGCGAGTGCCGGTAATTTCTATGTCGGAGACGTCGCAATCAATGAAAACGTTTGGTATGGCTATCGAAAAGGTAAGGGGTTATTCAAAATCCCTCTTGATAACCCTGCAAGCTATAACATGACCTTAGTGCCTGGCAGTACCGCCTATGCGACCTATAATATTACCGACCTCGCCTTTCATCCTACCGATGGTTACATGTACAGCATTAGTAATGGATCTACAGGTAGGCTGTTGCGTATCGACCCCGCTAGTGCAGAAGCCACCGACTTAGGCGTGGTCATTACCTCAAATTCGGGAAACTTTATTTTTGGCGCACAATTTTTTGACCCTGATGGCAACCTTTATGTCAGTAATAACAGTAACGGTAATATCTACAAAGTTAACGTTGATTCGGCTTCACCAAGCGCAGTGTTATTTGCGTATGGCCCAGCCTCATCAGCCAACGATGGAGCCCGCTGCGCGTTAGCAGAAGTGGTGGTAGGTGATAGTGTCGACTTTGGTGATGCTCCTGATTCTTACGGCACCCGATTAAACTCAAATGGTGCCAGACACAACATCAGCGATAATCTCTATTTAGGCGCGAGTGTCGATAATGAGTCTGATGGTTATGCCGCGCCACTCTCCGATGATGCCAGCGATAGCTCTGATGACGAAGATGGCGTATCAATGCCTACGGGGTTTGAGCTTGGCGAGAGTGCAATACTACTCGTTACTGCTAGCGGTGGAGATGGCTACCTTAATGCTTGGTTTGACTGGGATCAAAACGGCGAGTTTGACTTAGAAGAACAGATTATCTTAGGTGAACCACTTGATAATGGTCTCAACACCCTCAGTATTGAAGTTCCTAGCTGGGCGAAGGCCGGACCAACTTGGGCACGCTTTCGTCTAAGTACTCAACAAGATATCACTCCAACAGGTGGTGTTGGCGACGGTGAGGTTGAAGATTACCCGGTAACCCTTACCGAAACTGGCGTGACCATTAATTACTACCCCTCTTCGTCTACCTATACCACCCTTGCCTATGAGGATCTTTACCCAGACCAGGGTGACTTTGATATGAACGATGTGGTCGTACAATTACGGATCATTGAGTATGTCAAAAATAATAAGGTTAGACGTATTGGTTTCGAAGCACAGTTAGCCGCTATGGGCGCTGCATATCACAATGGCTTTGCGGTTCATTTACCTGGTGTCAGTCGAGGGAAAATTAAAGAGTCTTTCATTAGTTGGTCGATTGATAACATTGCACAAACAGTGTCGCCATTAGAAACGGGGCAAACCAATGCTGTATTTGTATTTACTCAAGACCTATCGGACTACGTTACCTTAGAACAAGGCTGTGAATACCTGAGAACAGAAACAGGTTGTGAATCCGCCTTTAGAACCACCTGGTCACTGGATATTCCCTTCGATACCCCGGTTGATGAAAGTCTGGTGCCGGCCTTTCCGTATGATCCCTTTATATTTGCGACACCAAATACCGATCATGGTCTGGCCGCGAAAAATGTAGTAGGAGCAAATCCAGGCCGACAATTAGAGATCCACCTGAAGAACCAAGCCCCTACTGATAAGTTCTCAACTAACTACTTTGGAGCCCGAGACGATGCATCTAACCCAAGTGCGTCACAGTATTTCCAAGACGAAAACGGCATGGCGTGGGCAATTGAGATCCCAGTAACGTGGAAGCACCCTAAAGAAAAAGAGCGTTTAGATAATGCCTATAGTGAATTTGTTGATTTTGCAGCAGATAGCACAGGTAACACCAACCCGACTTGGTACGAAAATGCCAATGACTCACTCATCTTTAAATAACTAAGGGCTATGCCATGAATAATCAAATAAAGCGTTTTTTCAATCTACCTAATAGCTTACTGGCATGTATTGCCTTGTTGATTACAGCATGTGGTGGAGGCGGTGATGAAGGCTCTCCTGCTACACCCGCCCCCGTAGAAACGACCGCATCTACAACGACAACGACAGATACCACAAACACCACCACAGAGGAGCCGGCTCCAGATCCGACTTCACTGGACGATCTTGTAGTAGATGCAGATAACAAGCTAGAGTCTGCATATATGTTGACGATAAATGTCGATAAAGACAACACACAAAGAGGTTACTTCTCACTTTGCGATGACTATCAGATCTTAGGGGATAGTTACGCTGTAAATTTTGACTCCTGCTTGTTTAGAGGGCCGCTAAACCAAGGCAAGCTCAGCAAAGAGATCAAAGTCGCTAACCATGAAAGCCAACTTATTGCGGTTATTTGGTTTTACGAGGGGCAAGATCCACAGTATTTACCGTGGCAATATACGCAAGACTCAAACACTCAGGTGTTAACCATCAATTAGCATAATAAACATTGTTTAAACCATTGCTTAAACCATTGTTTAAACCATTATTGCAGCGATGGATTCCCCCTATCGCTGCTTTGTTCATTTAAAAAAGCTCCCCTTCTCACGTCAATCCAATATGAGTCTGAGTAAAAGTTAAAGTAAGCGTCGAGTACAAGTTCGGCGACGGAATACGTCAAATTAATCCCAATAAATTGAATTAATCAAAACTTATAAACCAACCAGCCCGTTATAACGTATAAGCTATCAAGGTTTACAATTAGGCGACACACTATGCCACCAGCGAGACCAATAAAACACTGCAGCTTTCCCCCCCATGCTAGCTCTGGATATAGTGCTGTAATAAGAACAATTTTACTTAGTGTCAACCTGTTAAGCCTCACCACAACCAACCAGGCCCTTGCTAAGGAGCAAGCTTTAATGACAAATCAACAGATGCCGTGTTATTTATCCGTGATAAATGAATTGCAAACCCCTAATTGGACATTGATTAACGATACCGTTATGGGCGGGATTTCAAACAGCCAGATTGAAATTATATCCGATATAGCCACCTTCAGCGGCCAGTTATCTTTAGAGCGAAATGGTGGCTTTGCCTCAACCAGAGCAGAAATATCGGTCACCATACCTGAAGGACTTGACCTTATTCGCCTTAACGTCAAAGGTGATGGTAGACGCTACCAATTACGCCTAAGAACAGATAAACAGTGGGACTCTTTTGCCTACTCAAGCGCCTTTAAAACAGAAAAAAACAAATGGCTTACCATTGAGTTTAAAGCTGATGATTTTGAATCAGTGTATAGAGGACGTGTGGTCAATGCCCCAAAACTTAGCTTTGGCGATATCAAGCAAGTCGGTTTTTTACTTGCCGACAAACAAGCGGGTTCATTCGAGTTATCATTTAAAAGTATCGAGTTGGCCACGTCGAAATAAGGCCTAATCGCATTGGCCATGACTTTTCATCTTCAATTTGACTTCTATCTCATAAGCCGTGCAAATTCGATGTAGACGATACATTGAATAATTTACTCCCCTCACACAATCAAATTGTATTCTGTAGCCGCTTTTCGTTTTTTTTTCGCCAATAAAATCAAATCGGTAAAAAATAATTTCATTTAAGCGTACAGGCGTAAGCTTATGAAATTTTTATTGTAAATATTCAAAATCAAACACAATACCAGCCCAAATATAAACAAGCGTTTAAATTTATCGTTTGAAAATTTGATCTGGCGCTCTTTTTGTGACGTAATGTGAAGCATAACTTCTGGTCGGACGAGCATTGAATATGAGCATTAGAACTAAACTAAAAAAAGTATTGCCAAGTATTTCTACCACAGAACAAGAGGCACTCGATGCCGGTGATGTATGGTTAGAAGGTTCGATTTATCAAGGGGTACCTGATTTTGCAGCCCTACGTGACATTCCTGTTGCCACCCTGTCTAACGACGAACAAGCCTTTTTAGATGGTCCTGTCGCTACCTTGCTAGCGATGGTGGATGATTTTGAGATCCAACGCAGTAAGCATCTACCAGACAACATTCTTAACTTCCTAAAAGAAAATAAGTTTTTCTCGCTTATTATTCCAAAGTCATTTGGCGGTCTTGAGTTCAGCCCGTATGCCAACTCGACGATTGTGGCGACTATCGCAGCGAAAAGTTCTGCCGTAGCTGTAACCGTAATGGTACCAAACTCACTCGGCCCAGGTGAGCTACTGATGCATTACGGTACATCAGAGCAGCAAGATTACTGGTTACCGCGTTTAGCCAACGGTCAAGAGATCCCCTGTTTTGCACTAACCAGCCCAGAGGCGGGTTCAGATGCTGGCGGCATTCCAGATATTGGTACCGTGACCATGGGTGAATACCAAGGTGAACAAGTACTCGGTTTAAGCGTGACTTGGGACAAGCGTTATATCACCCTTGCTCCTATCGCCAGTGTTTTAGGTTTAGCCTTTAAAGTGGAAGATCCTAACGGTTTGCTCGGTGGCAAAGAAAACCTTGGCATCACCTGTGCGCTTATTCCTAAGTCGCATCCTGGTGTACAACTCGGTAATCGTCATGATCCTATGGGCATTCGTTTCTATAACGGTACGACTCGTGGCGAAAATGTCTTTATCCCGATGGACTTCATCATTGGTGGCCAAAAGAACATCGGCCGCGGCTGGGCAATGTTGGTTGCTTGTTTAGGCGCTGGACGCGGTATTTCATTACCAGCTCTAGGTGTATCGGTAAGCCAGGCCTCATTTAAATCATCTGCAGAGTACGCAGCGGTACGTGAGCAGTTTGGTTTGTCGATTGGTAAATTTGAAGGTATTCAAGAAAAGCTCGCCGATATTGCCGGTAAAACTTACCTGCAAGAAGCGATGCGCGTTCTCACAACTGAAGGGCTAGGCTTAGGCTTAAAGCCATCGGTGGTTACCGCCATCGCCAAGTATCACATGACAGAGCTAGGCCGAGATGTACTCGATTCAGCCATGGACATTCAAGCAGGTAAAGCTATTCAGTGTGGCCCGCAAAATACCTTAGCCTCTGGCTATGTCGCGCAGCCTATTGCTATTACCGTTGAAGGTGCCAACATCCTGACTCGTAACCTAATGATTTTCGGTCAAGGTGTGATGCGTTGTCACCCGTACCTACAAACGATGGTGGAATCAATTCACTCTAACGACAAAGGTGCAGACAAAGAATTTAACAGCATTTTACGTAAAACGGTTGGTTACAGTGTCGCTAACAGCTTACGTGCGTTTAAACTAGGTCTACTGCCTTTCACTGCTGCTGCGGGCTCAAGCCTTACAGAAGTCAAACCTTATGAGCAATCAGTCCATAAACTTGCCTCTAAGCTTGCTGTTTACGCTGACTTCTCACTCTTAGTGCTCGGCGGTAAACTGAAACAAGCTGAGATGCTATCAGCGCGTCTAGGTGATGTGATGAGCTACCTATACGCAGCAATGGCGTCTATTCGATATTACGAAAAGAAGCTAACCGCTGCAGAGCGACAAGAAGCTGCTCCCTATTTCCATTACGCTACCCGCTGGTCACTTTGTCAGGCAGAGAAAGCCTTGTTGGATTTCTTAGATAACTTCCCGTCATCAGCGACCCGTAAGTTCATGCGTTTAATCACCGTAACTTATTCGGCGAAGATGCCTAAAATCAATGACAATTTAGTGCGCGAGTTAGCAGAGCAAGCTCAACTTAATACAGAGTTTAAGAAAAATCTTACTCACCTGATTAAACCGATTGCCGGTGATGGTAACGATATCAATGAGCAAGCTTATCTGGCGAAAATGGAATGTCTACCACTGCTTGCTAAGGTTAAGAAAGCCCTAAGAGCACGTACTTTTAAGGCTGGAGTCAAATTCTCGTTAACTCTTGATGCCGCTCTCGGGGCCAAGGTAATTAGCAGCGATGAGCACAAACTGCTGCAAGATTACAATCTAAAACGTGAGCGAGCGATCCGAGTCGATGAGTTTGACTTTGATATGAACCTCATTAGCGATAGAGCTGATTTAAAGATCGCTAACTAAGCCGGTCTCAATACAAACAAGCCACCTTGAACTGATTTTTTATTAAAAGTCTATAGGGTGGCTTTTTATTTGAGCCTTCAAAACCAGAGGTGGCAATATCTAGTAGCCGTATCGAGTCACTTCCGACCAGTTGTTATCGACTTCCTGTTTGATAAATTGCTGCTTTTTTCCCGTCAGTTTATCAAGCTCAATCCCTACAGCAGCTTGAGCCGTTTCTTTACTACTAATGTCTGGATAATCAACCTTAGTCACGGCAAACTTCTTTAGAATTTCAGCTAATGATTCACGAGCATACTTAACCTGTTTAATAGACATATCGAGTAGTTCATTACCTTCTTGAGGATTGTGTGCATACAAACCATGCGACGCCATAGCAAAATCCCAGCGCCACTGAGAATGACGAATAGCCATAATGGCATCATTCATTAACGGCCATGTTGCCCCCGCTTCCCAGGCCGCTGCCGCCTCGTAATGCGCTTTTACCAATAGCCCTTCAACTTCTCGCGCCTTGGCATTAATTGTCGCCTTGCTGTTCTCAAGGGACTTAATAATGGTCTTTTCACTCTTATGGCAGTTTTGGCAAACAGAATCAAAATGGTCCAGCGCTTTACTCACCTTATGACTGGTAAAAGTATTGCCCTTATCGTCCTTTTCTTCTGGCATATGGCAGGTGATGCAAGTCACTCCGGCCTCTGCATGTTCACTGCGACTCCAATGTTCAAATTCAGGGTGACGCGCCTTTAAGATGGGGGTTTTTGAGATAGGATGGATCCACTCATAGAATCGACGGGTGTCATAGTACTTCTCGATATCATCAACATTGTTACCAAAGATCCATGGAATATTGACTTTATCACTGCGCTCAGGCTGGAAATAATAAGTCACATGGCATTGGCCACATACCTGCGCGCCTTGCATATTGATATCTTGCTTATCAAAAGGCAGGTGCACCTTGGCCATCGCATCCTGAGCATGTGGACGTGGCATAGCGAGCTCAGCCTTACCGTCCACGTGACAATCGGTGCAATACACCACACTGTTAACTTCAGTGCCTACGTCGGTAAAGTTTTTGGCAGAGAAACCTTCAACACCTAACTCTTTCATCAGTCTTGGGGCATCTGGAGTTTTACAAGTCCAGCAACTAGCTGACAATCCCTTTGAACCGGGTTCAGGAGGTATGCCTGTGCGTAGCGTATGGGTTACATCCGCAACGGCAAAGTGATGTCCCCGAGGGCTGTTATATTCTTTGGCAAAGGAAGAGCCTGCCCATAAAATAATCGCAGCGGGGTAGCTTGCCAGCATATCCTCACGCTCTGTTTGCTCCGAGGTTTCTTGCCAGCTTTCATACTGAACCGGAAACTTAGCACGTAATGCTTTATCTCTTAGCTGTTGCTCCTTAGCTGCAGTCGTTTGAGCATTAGCATTATCCGCTGCCTGCACACTCATGGCTGGCAATAGCAAAGCTAACGATATCGACCCAAGCATTTTTATCAGATAATTTACTATCATTGCGTTTTCTATCAACCTTATCTATTTTCTTATTCGTCTGTTTACTTTAGCCTGCTTCTGTAAGCCAGTTTCTAGTTAACAATTAACACTAACCTGGTCTACCGTCGATGCGTGGTTTAGACAATATAGCGGCATAGTTCACCACAAACATCGCAAATGCAAGCGACCAGAAACCACCCGCTAACCACAACCATAGTTGGTACTCTGCTGGTGCAACTATCGGCATGATTGAACGCAATATGGCGGCAATAGGTATACAAGCGAATGCAATCGTCATATTCGGACCTTGATAAATATTGCGGCTGGTATGCCCCAGTGACACCCTTGAAATCATCGACAGACATATTCCAGCTAACGTACCAATTGCAAATAGATGCAGTAAATGGCGATAAGCGTTGGCGTCATTAATGTTCCACGCTAACAAAAACAACGTCACGGGTAAAAACAGATACGCGCTATGCAATGACCATAACATTGGCTCTTTTAGGGTCTTATGAGGGTACCAACGTAGCCAACGCACTAAGTGCAGCGCCGCAGCAATAAATAGCAGAACTTGTTCTAGCTCTTTAGGCAGCACTTGGCTAATAGCCTGTACAACTAAAAGCACCATGATAACAATCAAACTATTGTCAATCATTGCAATAGGATTTGGTTTAGTTTGCTTTATGCGAATGGCAGTGAAAAATGGAATAACTCGACCACCTACAATTGTAATTAGCAAACCTAGCCACCAAAGCATAGCTTGCCAAATTTGATGGCTTAGCGAAAAGTCTCTCTGACTTAATGCGTAATAACTCAGCAAGTTTATGCACATTGCTGCCAGTAACATGATTGGGAAACCAATGTTATGCCACTGCTTCACCTTATAAATACAGCGCCAGAGCTTAACTGCGGTAAATAGTAAAAATAAAGAGTCCAGTAACGCTGGCAGCCACAGTGGGATCGATATGGGTAGCAACAAGGTTAAGCGTGCCAGTAACCAACAGCCGAATGTAACCGCTAAAGCCCAGCCCTTCATACCGGGCTGATTGGTCCATGTTTGCACCGAAGTCAGCAAGAAACCGCACACGATTGCCAAAGCAAAGCCAAAGAGCATTTCATGGGGATGCCACCATAGAGGCACAACTTTCACCCAAAAATCAGTCTGAAATAAACTATATTGGGGGTAGAACCAAGTCACTAACCACAAAGGCACAAACAACATAGCAACGGTTGCACCACCTAAGAAGAAAGGTCGGAAGCCTAAACGAAAAATAGCCGGGATTTTTTCTGTTGCGGTGGGATCATCAATATTTAGCATAGCTATACCTTAATACATTAACAGGCATTTTAAATACACCTTAAATTCAGTCTATCCTTGTCCATTTGTGAAAACAATCACTATTCTCTTTGATTACAATTTCTGTGACTCATACCGCTATCTCACTGTTTTGATTCTATATCTTTATGAGTAGACTACGCACAAAACGGCGCTAACCTTACTCTACACTTAGCCATATTACTGACTATTTTTATCGACATAGCCAATACGGCAAGCCGCTTTTTACCGTCGAGCTCAACAATAAAATATACGGTCAAACAAGCTCACTCATTCCAATCAATGTTAAGCCGTCATACACGCTGATGGGCTTACGAGATTTCCTGCTAAATACTTAAAATTACTTAGTGCATCTTGCTGCCTATGCTAGATTAAATAGCAATCTGTTTAAGTAAATCGACTGGATAAAAAATGGCACTCGCGGCAAAAAAAGTCCTCGTACTGTATGCACACCCTTCCCAAGAGCGTTCGGAAATTAATACCCCTCTTTTTAAAGCGACCCAATTACAGCCAAATGTGACGGCCGTGGATCTCTATGGTGAATACCCCACCTTTAGGATCAATATCGACAAAGAACAGCAAAGACTCAGAGACCACGACATAGTGGTCTTTATGTTTCCGCTTTACTGGTACTCCACCCCAGCCATTTTAAAAGAGTGGCAAGATCTGGTTTTAGAGTACAACTTTGCCTACGGCGCAAAAGGAAAAGCTTTATATGGTAAAACCTTTCTGTGTGCCCTTAGCGCTGGGGGAAGTGAATCAGCTTACCAAAGCGATGGGTACAACCACTTTACCTTAAAAGAACTATTAAGCCCGCTAGAACAGATGGCTAACTTAACAGGCATGAATTTCTTAGCACCATTTGCACTCTTCTGTGCCCGAACGGCCTTTGAGGAAAATCGAGTTCATATTCACGTTGAAAAATGGATCCGAATTCTAACGGCCCTCAGTGAAGATAGATTCGATATCGAGCTAGCCCAATCACTCGACAAATTAAATGGCCATCTAGACCAATTGATCCAGGAGCACTAATGACAGCTTATTTTATTCAAGCTTTTATCTATTTATGCGCAGCGGTTATCGCCGTCCCCATCGCAAAGCGATTAGGTTTAGGCTCTGTACTTGGCTATTTAATGGCGGGCGTCGTGATTGGTCCAATCATCGGCCTGGTCGGTACAGAGACCAATACGCTGCAACATTTTGCCGAGTTTGGCGTGGTTATGATGCTCTTTCTTGTTGGTTTAGAACTTGAACCTAGAATGCTGTGGGACATGCGTAACAAGCTAATTGGATTAGGTGGGCTGCAGGTTGGCTTATCTACCCTTGTAGTGATGGCAATCGCTCTTAGCTTTGATTATGGCTGGAGTATCGCCCTAACGGTGGGGATGATTTTTTCACTGTCTTCGACCGCCATCGTGTTACAGACCTTTAATGAGAAAAACCTAACCAAGACTGAAGGCGGCAAAAATGCCTTTTCAGTGCTTTTATTTCAAGATATAGCCGTGATCCCCATGCTGGCATTTATTCCGCTGCTAGCCTTGCCTGAATTAGTCGAAAAGGCGCAATCTGTTACCCAAAGCGCCGCAGAGCACCATGAAGAACTGTCATTAGTTGCCGGATTACCTGGCTGGGCTTACGGTATCGTTGTCATGATGGCAATTGCTAGCGTTGTCGTTAGCGGCCACTACTTAAGTCGCCCACTGTTTCGTTATGTGGCAAGCTCAGGCCTTAGAGAGATTTTCACCGCCACCGCCTTGATGTTGGTGATAGGCATTGCTGCGCTAATGAGCCTAGTGGGGCTGTCTCCTGCTTTAGGAACCTTTCTTGCCGGAGTCGTACTGGCAAACAGTGAGTTCAGACACGAACTAGAGTCCAATATCGAACCTTTTAAAGGCTTACTCCTTGGGTTGTTTTTTATCACCGTTGGTGCAGGGATAAACTTTGATGTGCTCATCAGCCATTTCGGTCCTGTCATGGCGATGACCGCTGGCGTGATATTAATTAAAGCTTTGGTTTTATTAGTACTGGCCTTAGTTTTTAAAATTAGAGGCAGTGACCGCTGGTTGTTTGCCTTAAGCTTGGCTCAAGCTGGTGAATTTGGCTTTGTGCTACTTAGCTATACCGTGCAAAACCATGTCATTCCAAATGAGTTAGCACAACTGTTATCGCTGGTTGTCGCGATATCCATGTTCCTCACCCCGGGGTTATTTATCTTATTTGATAAAGTCATACTGCCTCGCTATGAAAAATCAGAAAATACTCGTGAACCCGATGATATCGATGAGAAAGGCACTGTGATTATTGCCGGTGTGGGCCGTTTTGGACAAATTGTTAACCGCTTATTAGTGACAAACGGTGTTAAAACAGTGGTGCTTGACCATGAGGTACAACAGGTCGAAAACTTAAGGAAAATTAATACCAAGAGCTATTACGGCGATGCAACACAGCCCGATCTACTCCATACCGCAGGCATTGAACAGGCCAAGATGTTAGTTGTCGCTATCGATAACCCTGAACGCGCAGTAGCTTTAGTCGAATATATAAAACATACCTATCCTCACGTAATTGTGATGGCGCGCGCCTTTGACCGCAGACACCTTTACCGCCTTCGCAAAGCTGGGGCAGACTTCATGGTCAGTGAGACCTTTCATTCGGCGCTTAATTTAGGCAAGCATGCGCTAATAAGATTAGGTGTACATCCATTTAAAGCAGAGCAACAACGAGCCACCTTTTATGAGACGGAAACCACTCATAAGGACACCCTTTACGAAGCTTGGAAGCAGGTGACTGAAGACGATAAATACATCGTCCACTACCGGGATATGTTTATCCAGCTTGAAGAAACGCTGAGCGCTGCAATGAAGGATGAACGTTATCGCAGCTTCTCGAAAGTGGAACGCAGTTGGACGCCTCCGCCAAAAGAAAACCATACTGAGTTTTCAAAAGCGGAAAACGATTAAAAGCGCTAAATAGTTCAGAACAGTTGAAAAAAATAGAGCGATAAAGCACCTGTTCATGGGTGCTTGCGCCATAAAAAAGCCCTCACAACCGTTAGGTAACGAGGGCTTATATCTTATGTCTGCTGACAAAAAATACATTTAGAGATTAGACTAAGTTCATCTCTTGAACTTTTTCATGTGCAATCTCAGGTGTAGTCACAACAGGCTTAGAATGTAGATCAGCCTTTAGTTGTCCTTTTCGATGCTTTAGTGCCGCATCGAGTTTTTTAGCTGCGCTGGTAATTGCTGGATACATAACGGGATCATTACCAGAAGCTGAAATACTGCTTCCCTCATAATTGGTTCTAATTTCAACCTGGAATTCGCCGTGCTCTTTAGTAACAATAATATCGAGTGCGATCAGGGTTGGAAAATGACTCTCTATCTTCGAAAACTTCTCTTGGACATACTGTCTTACAACATCTGTTACATCAACGTGGTGACCAGAAAGATTTATTTTCATAGGTTTTCCTTTTTACAATGACTTCACCTAATACACTTGGGGTTAACGCTTTAAATTACAAGCTTTTATTAAAAATAATTTATATAAAATTTTGTATAAATTATCAATTTATTCGCTACAGCCCAGTGTTTATCAGGTAAAAACAAATTTTGTTATATTAATGATTTTTATCAAACGGTCATTTAGTTATGGTTAAAGCATAAGCTAAGATGACTTTCCTTTAAGGGGTTAGATAATTAGCAAACAGCCAGCTAAATCTAATTGTTCCTCTACTAATTTAGACAAAAAAAGCTGCCTTGGCTTGATTTTTATCACGCTTTACCCGAATAAAGTAAAATTTATTCGGATCAAGATCCCACATCAAGCACTTACGCACAAAATAACAGCAATTGGCGGTTATAAACTCACCCACCTTACCCAGTTCAATCACCTAATGCCTTCTCCGCCCCAGTTTATTTGAGACATGACTCGCAACTTCAGTATCATAATATTAGATACGAATGAAAACAGTTCTCATTCACTGCGATTTATGTACAATGCCTAACATAGATCTCTTGTTATTTTTAAACTGACGTTTTTAGGTGTGCATCGAAGTGAAACCAATAAAAGCAAAATTACTTCAAACCGTTGTGCCAAATAAATTCAATATTGGGTTACGCGCATTCTCAGCCATATTTGCAGGTTACCTATTAGCCGCAACGGTATCGGCCTGGCTCGCATTAGTACTGCCTCTGTCACCTCTTGAAAATACGCTAACCGCGATGATGTTGTCATTTATCGTCTATGCCTTTGCTGGGCTCTGGGCTTTTAGCGTGCAAACTCACTGGCGTGCCCTTAGCGATCTAGTCCTCCTTAGCGGAATTTTTTACCTGTTTATTTTGGTTATAGGTTAAACAATGAAAGACTCATTTTTTCGCAGTATGACTTGGCTACACACTTGGGTTGGCTTACTGGTTTGTTGGGTATTACTGTTGGTCTTTTTTGCTGGCACATTAAGTTATTACCGTTATGAAATCACACTATGGAGCAAACCTGAGCTGCATAAGAATGTTATCCAGCAATATGACAGTAACCTAGTTGCTAATGAGCTAACGCGGGCTCAGAACTACTTAACTGAGCATGCAAAAAATGCCCGTGATTGGCGGGTCAATTTTCCCACCGACCGCAAACCTTATATGAGTTACGCCTGGCAAACACAACCAGAAGAGGGGCAACGACGCGGTAAATTTATTGAACATATAGTGCCAATTGAAGGTGATAACTTAATTACCGATATCCGAGAATCTAAAGGTGGCCATTTCTTCTACCGTTTGCATTTCGACTTACACTATATGCCAGCCAAGATAGCCCGCTGGATAGTCGGGTTCTGCACCATGTTTATGCTGATTGCCCTCATTAGCGGTATAGTGATCCACAAGCGTATTTTTAAGGACTTCTTCAGTTTCCGTCGCAACAAGAGCAGCCGTTCATGGCTAGATGCCCATAACGTCAGCTCGGTGTTAGCGCTCCCCTTTCACTTAATGATCACTTACACCGGATTAGTCACCTTGATGGTGATGTATATGCCCTGGGGAATGATGACAGCCTATGATGGCGACGCTAAGTCATTTAGCAAAGAGTTGCGCCCTAGCCGAGTGCAAATGCAACCGCTAGGGATTGCAGCGCAAACCGTCTCTATTAGCGCATTACTACCAGAAGTTAACACTCTTTGGGCTCACGATCCTATCAAGCAAGTCGTAGTCAATAATCCAAGTGACCAAAATAGTAAAATTAATTTTTATCGAGATACTGGCCAGGCCGTCACAGATAGAAGGGCTGCGATTATTTTTAACGGTATCAACGGTGAGCTACTCAATGCTGCTATTGAGCCAAATTCTGCAGTACAAAATACTCACGACACATTAATCGCCCTGCATACGGGACGGTTTGCCGAACCTCTACTACGTGCACTATTTTTCATCTGTGGCATTTTAGGCTGCGCCATGATTACCACAGGCGCAATACTCTGGGCTGTGAAAATTCGTCAAAAACAACAAAAGCCGCTAAAACAAGGCATAAAAGCCAGTCTTGGTTTGCGTTTAGTTGAAGGATTAAACCTAACCTTTATCGCAGGGCTCCCTCTGGCTACAGCCAGCTTTTTCTATGCCAACAGATTGCTGCCAGTTGAGCTTGTAAACCGAGCTCAGTGGGAAATCAATATCTTCTTTATTGCGCTTGCGGCTGTCGCGCTTTTAGCTTGTTTTAATCGCACTTTAACTGCCTGGCGCGCAGTCATCACGCTCTCAGCAACCGCAATAATGGCTATTCCACTTCTTAATACCCTCACTTCGAGCAGCAACATGCTGGATAACATAAGCCTACACCAATGGTCATTGGTCGGCTTTGATTTAATGTCTGTACTTATCGGTACGGCACTATTTTTTGTTCGAACGAAACTAGTTAGCAAGCAAGGTGTCATAGCTAGTAGAACAGCTACACGCACTGTAAACCATGAGGTTATAACCTCAGTCTCATCAGCGACTAAATAAGGAATATAAGCCCTGATCTTAAGTCTTTTAGGATTTAGTTATCTTGCATTTGGACTATTTGCGCTGGCTATGTTTTCTCACTACCGAGATACATTTGGCAATGCGCCAAGTCCTCAACAAGCTAAGTTACTCTATATTGGCGGCTGGGTAGGTATCGCGAGTATTTACTGGGGGTGTATAACAGCCCAAGGCGCTGCTTATGGCAGCATCCTATTCTTCGGTTTATTGTCATTCGCCGGGCTGTTAGTCATCTTAATGCTAAGTTATCGCGCTAAGTTTCTGCCTTATTCCATGGCACTAAGCACACTATTTAGCACTATTCTGGTCTTATACTAATCAGTATAAAGAGGCGAGTTTCGCAATCATGAGGTACAAAATTCTTTATATCGTTTAGTAAAATATTATTTTAATATCAGACTTATTGAATATCTGCTGAGCTCATCGTTTCAATGATGGTTCAGCTTATGTACAGTAAAATGGTTTTAGAATACAGCCATATAAATATATTTATGACTGAGGTTCTATGCTTGTTGCTCACTCTACACCGTCACCATTGAGTGCCGAACAGACTCAAATAAATCAGCATCAATCACACTTAGCACCATCAAATTTAGCGCAATCACGCACAGCCACACCCGCGAGCGAAAATCTGCTGCACGCAAGTGCAAAGAGTCTCAATGTAACGCCGAAAAGCCTACCACTCGATACTGTAACCCTTAGCCCACAAGCGCTTGAGCTTGCAAACAAAAGCCCTAACTCTGGTGATGCACAAACGCGACCAGCTCCATCCACCTTGCCAAATGAGGGAGAAAAAGTTGAGGTATATGTAGAATATAAGAAAGCCAAAATGCAGTATCAGTTCTATTCAGACATGGCTAATATAGCAACAGGAAATAACAATGGAGTATCTCCCGCGACTGCATATTATCTATCGAATAATGATGACGCTCGTGCTGCAACGGTAAACGTAAAAGCCCAGCAACAGCAAGTCACAAGCATGCAAACATATGTTGATACGACTAAAAGCCTTAATGAATTATCTTAATCGACCGTATCAATAAAAGCGCAATGTATGAGCCATATGTATTCATTTGGCGCTTATACAATATCTGATATCAACAACAGACTAAAAATCTCAACATGGATGTATAATTCGCTAAAACCTCATCCTAACTTTTTCAGACTCTGCACTCTGCACTCTGCACTCTGCACTCTGCACTCTGCACTCTGCACTCTGCACTCTGCACTCTGCACTCTGCACTCCAAGATTAACCAATGATGATTAAACTTATCAGCTAAAGCTAATCACTTACCCTTGATTAAAATCAAACGAATCTCCCCCTACCAAGAGTATGCTGAACTTTAGTTTTTTTTAAGCAATACAATATTGACTGGAAAAGTTAAGCCTAATCGATTAAACCTAGTCGCTGTCACGTACATCTAATTAAAGAGTTAGCCATATGAGCTTTAGAATTAACCTCAACTGGATTGCCGCAGAGGAACCTATTGATGATCCCCAGAGTTTTAACCGTGATCACTGCATTACCTTTGGCAGTGGCCAGCAAGTAAATGCATCTTCGGCACCTGAGTACAACGGCAGTACCGACAAAATTAATCCAGAGGAAAGCCTACTCGCAGCACTCTCGTCCTGCCACATGCTGACATTTTTAACCATTGCCCATCTCAAGCGTTTACCTATCACCTCTTATCAAGATGATGCATACGCAGAGCTAGGCAAAAATGCAGCGGGTAAGCTGTTTATCAATAAGATTGTGTTACAACCAAAAATAGAGTTTGCAGAAGAAGTGACCGCTGACGTGATAGCGAAGATCCATGACAAGTCTCACAGCAATTGCTTCATTGCCAATAGCCTTAATCCTGAGACGCTCTTTGAAATAAAATACTAACAGAACAAGGCCTGACAGCCGCGAGATTGTCGAGTTTAGGCTGAATGAAAAAAGCGAGGTCATCACCTAGCTTTTTTCATTCGTCAAACACAAATAAGCGTTAGCCGTCATTCTCAACAAAGTCATCGGTAAAGTCGGTTTCCCAATACTTATAGCCCTGCACTGTGGCTTGAGCGGCTGCGCCCATTAAGTTAACTTGATAGGTCTTAACACCTGACACATCAACTGATTGGTTAGCCGATGCTTGTTCGCCACTGCCTTCATATTCGGCACTTGCCTCTGCTTGCGCCTGTCCTTCGTAACCAGACTCTTTAAAACGAGTGAGCGCATCACGCTGAGTAAAGGCTTGTACAAAAGCCACTTGTTTCCAGCCAATACCGGCTCCAACACCACCTGTTGCAAAGCGATAGTAAGAAAGCTTGCTGCCCTCATGTAAAACACAGATCCCACCACCTGTAGACAAAGCAAACAGGTAGCTATTACTACCAGTACAAACGACATAGCCGACAGAGTTAGCCACAGCAGTCTTAGCCGCTGGATGTTCATTATAAATCTCCTGTAGCGCTGACTGAGTCTCCTCTCTGGCATGCATTTTTTTCGCTTCAGGGGTATCACCCGTAGCACAACCGACGAGTAATACAGGAAAAGTGACAGCTGCGAGCTTTAGTATATTGGTTCGAAACATAGTTTCATCCTTATCGATAAAAATTGAAGATTAATTAAACAAGGCTTAGTTAAATCCATTATTATTTCAGCGCCTTTTAACATATAGCACAGGAAACAAGTTGTTGATTCAGTTATATATCACAATCAAGCTTAATGGCGGCTTGATCAAGCCTATGGCCAATTGTCATTCCAATTCTGCTCATTTGATGTTCCTATCTCGCGACCTATCTCCTTAAGCAATCGATCCCTTTTGTAACGATTAAGATAAACCCTTAGGTATAAACTAATGTAACCAGCTTAGATAAACCGCTGGGCTTAACGAGTAAAAAGCTAAAGGCTATTACGCTTCTTTAAAAACGTCCAATCTCGGGATTCCAAAAAGAAAGAGGCAAAAATCATGTAAACCCCCACTAGAAATAGTTGCAAAATCCTAAGATAAAAATTCACCGCAACATCTTTGTCTGTAGAAGACGCCGTAGAGCCAACGACCACCAGCAACGCCGATAAGATCCCTGCATAAAGAGGCGCTTTTGCGGGGTCGGCATAAATTTTTTGCCCAAAGAACAAAGCCGCTAACATCGACATACCGATATAAAATTGCAGTTCAGGCACGATAGTCAGTAAGTTATAAAATACGACTGCTAAAGCCCCACCAATGCCATTGGTTACCAGTAAGAATAAACTCACCTTAATACTTTTCGCTCCCGCTGCTTGCAATGACAAGATGGCAATAAAAATCATGGTCAACAACGCACCCGAAATTTCTAAAAAATAGAAAAAACAGATCACAGGGAAAGCGATAATTAACGCCCGAAATGCTTCATGAGTGCGTTCATCATGGCTCTGCTGTGCGCTCGCTAGCTGCTCTTTTTTAGGAGAAAGATCGGGCAATAAAGCATGCAGTAGTGCAAATATTGCCACCGCCACGACACCTGAAAAACTCAAGCCCACGCCAACGATGATCGCAGCGCCAGGCTGAAGTAGGCTCAGGTAAGGCAGCAGTAAGGTCGCGACAATAAAAATAGTGGCGAAGAAATTCCATTTAGGATCGCTAAAGAGGTAATAGCCCCATAACATCATCATCGCCAGCAGTGGTAGCAACACAATGGGATATTGAGTTGGGCCAAAACTCACCAACCAAGCTAAGCCTATGGTACAGAGCATAGAAATGAGTAGCTCATAAACCGTCTGTATTGTGGGTTCTTGCCTGTCGACTAAAAACTTGGCGACAAATACCGGTACAATAAAGGCGAGTGGCCAAGCCCAAATAGCAGACACCGCTACCGCGAGACCAATGCCAAGAGTAAAGCGCAGTACACGCCGAGTATAGATAGCCTCCGCTGTCACTCCAGACCTAGGGTTGGCACCTGCCTCAGCTAAATCACGAGTAGAGAGATCTTTATCTGACATAAGAGAACCAACTCACCACACGGATCCAAAATTTACCAAACAGGTTAATAATACTGTTGTCGCTGGTATAGACGATCACATCGGCTTGACCACCAACACGTCTTAACCCTACGGCTTCATCTACAGGTAGTACAATCGTCACCGGAAAGCGCTGAGATTGGCGTAGCCAGCCAGTTTGGCCTGATACCTGTGCCAGTTTGCCCGTCTGCTCACTCTGGCCCCAATCGACTCCGTAATCGATACTGCCGACTTTGGCTTTAAAGACTTCTCCTGGCGCATAATCAAGAGCAAACTCGACATCATCTCCCGCCTTCATATTACCTAAGCTGTTTTCCCTAAAGTAGGCCTCAATCCATACGCCTTCAGATGAAATAAAGGTCATCACTGGTTGACCGGCACTGGCATAAACGCCCTCTTTTAATCTAAAGTTTGACGCCACACCATCAGTGGGCGCAACAATCGATGTTCGAGCCAAATTGATTTGGGCAGTCTCTAGGCTTAACAAGGCTGATTTAACATTGGTGTTATTCTCCCCTTCTGCACCTAAACGCTCCTTGGCTTTAGCCAGATCAGCTTTGGCACTCGCAACACCCGCTTCAGCCTTTGTCAGCTCAGCACGGGCATTATCTGCATCGGCTTGGGACATCACCGCTTTATCAACCATGGCAAAAATACGCTTTGACTGAACTTGGGCATTGGTTAAATTGGCTTGGGCATTCGTCACTTTCGCTTGAGCAGCGGCTACATTGGCTGTCTGTGCACCAACATTTTGACCCGCTTTCTTTAGAGATTGCTCTGCTTGATCTAGTGCAATTTCATAGTCCTGGGGATTAATTTTCGCCAGTACATCTCCCTCTTTTATTAACGTGTTAGGCTCGACTAAAATATCAATTATTTCACCCGAGACTTGAGGACTGATGGGCACCACATAACCACGAATTCGACCTAGATCGGTTGATGGAATAAACCTGTCGGCGACAAGGTGAAATACAAATAAACAACTGACAACTATTAAGATGATATTAGTCGCTTTGCGAATTTTAGTGTTCTTCTTGTTTTCGGTTTGCTCGACCTCTTTATTCTGCTCGTTACTCGCTGCATCCTCGTTAGCACTCACACCCTTATCTTCCGTCATACTCATCCCTTTGGTCACCGATAATCCTGCACTAACCGCCGTCAGACAGGTACTCAGTATTAAAGCCTATTAACACTCAAATCGCCTGAGCTACTTTTTAATCAGTTTAGTGTCTTGAACAGACAACATTCAACCGTTTTATCAAATTAATTTATCAGCAATTTACTTAAGGTTTAATTAAAAACACGAGCAGAATTGGACACTTCTAGAATGTCGGTAGCGATATATGTCGGACCAGGAGACTCATGCGGGTTTATGTATTTTTACCATAAAAATAGGCGTTATTGACCTGGGAACTGCTTCGCCAATAACGCCCTAAACTTCACTGTTGCCATGCTTGATAGAAACAAGCTCTAGCGTACATTAAAATGCTTTATTTACATCTTCAGCCATGCCTTTTTTGGGCATTGGCTTAGGGTTGAACTCGGTAACCGGTTGCTTATCAAGAGCCTCTTTCAAATAGCTTACCGCCTTGTTTAATTGCGCATCTGTACCGTTAAATGTCGCGTAAGGTAAGTTATTCACCTCGATGTCGGGGCTGACACCACGGCCTTCAATAATCCAACTTCCATCCATTGCATATTGTGGGTACTCGGCAACACGTGCCATACCTCGGTCAGTGAGCGAGTTACGCCCAGACAACCACACTCCAGCGCCTGCAGTTTGCTTACCTATTAATGGCGCAATACCCAGTGCTTTAACTCCAGCAGAGAAGGTTTCACCATCTGAGTAAGTCAGCTGGTCAGTTAATACAACAAGTTGCCCTTTAAAGGTCTGCTGCATATTTCCAGATGGCGTACCATGAGTCGGAGCCCAAAATGCCCAAGTCCGGCGCAGTAATTTTTCGATGATCCAACTATCAATATTACCACCGCGGTTTCGACGCACATCGATGATCAAGCCGTCTTTATCAACGTTGGCATAAAACTCTCTTGCAAAGCTGGCTATATCACCGCTGCCCATGGCGTATAAATGCAAGTAACCTATCTTGCCGTCACTGTTATTAGACACTTGTTCACTATTATGGTGCACCCAGTCTAAGTATCTCAGCTTGGCATTTTTAGATGGACTGATAGGTTTAATAATTGTTTGGTGTGTTTTACCGCCACGCTTTAGCGTCAGTAGTACCTGTTTGCCACTTTGGTTACGTAAAAGCTTAGTGACATCGGCTATATTGCTTAGCTTCTTAGCATTGATAGCGACTATCACATCACCGACTTTAGCATTAACGCCCATCTGTTTAAGTGGAGCGGCTTGTTCCGGCAATTCAGGATCGCCCTGATATATATGCTCGATAACAACGCCAGTTTTAGTCTGCTCGAGTCGCGCGCCTAAGCTGGCCGATTTAGCTTTATCGAGATCTTTGGCAAAGTCGCCACCACGCACTTGAGAATGAAGAGAGTCAAGCTCGCCCATCATCTGCATAAAGAGATCATTGAGCTCATGGCGATCGGTTAGTCGCTCTACCAATGGCTGATATTTCGCCTTAGTGGCTTGCCAGTCTAAGCCGCGCATGTTCTTGTCATAAAATGAGTCACGGTGCATTAACCATGCATCTTCAAACATCTGTTGCCATTCTGCTGCTGGCTCAATGGCAAGTTGCCATAAATCTGTTTGTACCTTGGCATGCTTAAGCTCTTTAGGAAGCTTATCTCCAGCATCGACAATCAACATCTCACTGCCTTGCTTAGATTGCTTACGAATAAAGAGCTTCTCGCCATCTTGAGACAGCTTGAACTCGCCTACATCTGCAGAAAAAGTGTCAACTTTTGGACTGAGCGGATCGAACTTGACGAGCTTGAGTGTCGACTTGCCACTCATAGTGCTATCGAGTAGGTAAAACTTATCTTTTGCCATCTGCAAAGAATCGTAGTTACCCGCAGCAACCGGAACTTGCCATAATCGACTCGATAAGCCCTCCCAATCGACTTGAGTCTCTACCTCATCATCTGGCTTTGCCGGTTCAGACATCAGCTCGTTGGGCTTTTGAAATGCAAATCGCGCGTCCTCATTCAATGCAATTGCAAACACCTGCGTGCGCTTATTGAACATAGGGCCTAGGTTTCTGTCGCCCCAAGGTGAGCTAGGAGTAGAAACAAACTTTCTATTTGATAGGAAATATAGCCAGTCACCATCAACACTAAAGCTTGGTGAAAAAGACTCATACTTATCACTCGTTAACGACTCAGCACGATGCTCTTTTAGCGAGTACAACACTATTTGAGGACGCGCCTTGCCCATCTCAGCTTTCGTTAACGCAATAAAACGGCTATCGCCAGACCAAACAATATCGGCGTATGGCCCTAACCCCTCACTTTGAGTGATTATTTTCTTGTTACTGCCTTTTTTCACATCAAACAACCAAACATTGCCGTCGTAATCATCGTGGGCAAGGTAACGTCCATCCGGAGATAAGTGCAGGTTAAGCCTTAAGGTTTTACCGTCTTTAGTGAGTTGCTTAGCGTTGTCACTGCCATCGGCGGCATATCGCCATAGTTCTTGCTCTCCCGATGCATCACTAATCGCGTAAACCCAGTGACCATCTTGGCTCATTACAGCATGACTAACTCGGCTGTGACCTGGCAATGCTATTTCAATCAGACGTTGCCCATCTGTACCCGCAATAGCCACATTGCTTCTCGCGGTAATAGCCACCTTATCCCCTTTAGGTGAAAAAGTTGTGGCTGTTGCGTATTTCATCGGCTCCTTGACCCAATGCTCACGCTTTTGTGCAAAGTCAGAGATAAGATTAATATCAAGGATTTGCTCTTTGGCTGAAGCGATATCAAACAATTTAATATCGGCGCCTTGTTGAAACACTATGCGGCCTTGATTTAATCTTGCAGCACGTACTTGCCAGTCTGTGTAATGAGTGTGCTGCTTAAGATCATTCCCCGCGGTAGACATAGACCAGATGTTATCATTGCCGTCGCTGTCACTAATAAAATACAAGCGAGATTGCCACAACATAGGTTGCCTGACAGAGCCTTGATGACCCTGAGTCAATGGCGTAGCTTCTTGTGTGCTGCCTAGCTTGAATTTCCACAGTTCACCTTTAGCTCCACCGCGATATACCTTGGCATTATCACCTGTAGTTTGCAGACCAAAGCGGGTGAAATAGACATATTCACCTTTATCATCAATCGCCCCTTCTATGGCATCGGCAAGCGGTAAATCAGTCGTTAACAGGGTCTTTGGATCAACGGTTCGAAGTACCCAATAATTCGCTGGGCCAAATGCATTGTCGGTTGAGTAAAGCACCTTACCGTCAGCGGTCCAGCCTTGAACGCGAACTCGACTATTTTCAAAGCTGACACGCTTAGCTTGCCCACCCGTAATAGGAATAACGTAAACTTCAGATGAGCCTTCATAATTAGCCACGTACGCTACTGATTTTCCATCGGGGGAGATTGTAGCCCCCAACTCTTGTGCAGGTAAACTCGTTAGACGCGTCGCTTGAGAGTCACCTAATGACTGAGTCCAAAGATCGCCTTCGGCCGTAAAGACCAAGGTTTGTAGGTTTAATGCTGGCGCACGAAAATAACCAGGTTTGACCATGGACTGTGAGGCAAAAGAGGGGAATACATTAAATGTGCCTAAGGCAAGCATGCAGCATGCAAGAGAGTGACGAAGTTTCATCTGAGCTAGCAATCCTGTTGTTATTGTTATTAAACAAATAAATTTAAGGCCACAAGGTAGCAAAAAATTTACAAAGCATCAGCAAAATACTACTGAATAAGTATTAGCAAATGTGTTTCTCAGCCCTTAAGTAAAATTGAGCCAAACTTGCTCAATTTTACTTAATCAGTAACGGCTACGCTTAAACAAGCACCGTTAATGTATGAGGTATGAATGTCTAAAGACTATGTCCGTCCATCATTTAGAGATGACCCAAACGTGATTCGAGCATTGGGCAATATACCCAAGATCCATGCCGATAGTTTTTCAGAGTCACAACTGCTCTATATGAGACGAGCATTACGCAATAACAAATGGCAGAAGCAGATGATAGATAAACGTGGCAGTTTCTATTTGCCCTTTATTGGCTGGCGATTCTTTTATGTGTTCCTATTTGGCCGTAACAAGCGTGCATATAGCCGCAAAGAGAAGCAGCTTTCATTAGCACTATTTGCTCTGTGCATACTGGTGTTTATCTTAACCTCGGTCGCACTTGGCTTGCTACTACTCTACTTGTTAAAATCTATGCTGGGTATCGATCTTCTAGAGGAGACCTCTCTTGGGATCTGGGACGGGTTCAAATCACTTTAAACCCATCTGTGCTAGGTTAAAGTGCTCTCTATCCTCTAGCAATATAGAGACAAAATAAAGCCCGCTTAAAAGCGGGCTTTATCGTTCTAGCGTTAAAAAACGAGAGTTCTGAGCACTAGTTAATGGCCAGACATAACAGCTTTTTGTAACTTAAGGTACCTTGCGTTAAGCGAGTGCGTCGCCTGTAGCAACTGCGGTTGTTGTTCAGCTAACAGCGTCAGTAAACGCTGAGCCTTGGCTATCTCTTTAGCTCTGATCAACTGCTCAATATTATCAAGTTGTGCGATTAAGACAGCGTCTGCGGCCATAAATTCTTTACCCTGTTTGACCCAAGCAGCTTTGTCATCTGGTTGCTCCGCCAATTGGCTAGGATTATCCATCGAACGCATCATCTGTGGCTTAGGCGGAGATGACATCATGACCGGCTGCCCCTGCTCTAATACATCACCCTTTTTCATTGCTGGATTTATGACAAACAATGTCACCACGACCAATACCGAGGCTGCTGAAGATAATGGCCAGCGATATTTACGCCAAAAAGACTGACTCTGTAAAGGCTTCTTTATTCGGCTACGCGCCAGATTAAGGATCTGTTCATCAAGTTCACTTGATGGCTGCTCCTGAGTCATTTTTTGATAAAGTGACTTAATTTCAACTTCGTTTGCTTCATGCTCTTTATCAGTCATGATTAGCTCCTTGCCATTTTAAGTCGACACAATCCTTAAGCCCTTTATAAGCGTAACGAATGCGACTTTTAGTCGCCTCTAGCGTCGCGCCTGCGATATCGGCAATGATTGCCGCCGTAAAGCCCATCTCTACATTTAGCAAAAATGCCTCTTTTTGCACTTGTGGTAAGTTCGCCACGCAGCCTTTAAGCAAGTTTGCTTTTTGATTATCCAACATTAGCCCTTCAGGATTAAGGGTATCATTACTCAGTTGAGTCTCAGCATCTTGCTCTGGCTCAAAAACATCACTGAAATTACTTACCGGTTTAACGGCCCTGACATGATCAACAATCAAATTATGAGCAATGCGATATAACCAGGTAGTGAATTTTGCGCTGGCTTCATAGAGGCTGGCAGCTTTAATCACTCGACTCCAGGTTTCTTGGTAGAGATCTTCAGCCAATTGCGGGTCGTGGATCTGTCGAACAAAATACCGATATAGTGGCCCTTTGTGCTTACGATAAAGTAGCTCAAACGCATGGCTACTGCCTGCTGCATATTGCAGCATCAAAACGTGATCGGCATCGAGCTCTAGAGAGGCTTGGGATGAGGGCAAAGGTTGCTCCACAGTATCTTCCTTAGCTAAAAAATTTGGACATTTTCGACCGCTAAGCTTTGTCCAGTTAAACCTATATTGCAAGTGCTTAGCTCAAGCAATAACTTATGAGGTGGCTAGCATTAGCCATAATAGTGAAGAACAGCAATCTGAGACAAGAATTAACAGCAATATGACTAAGTAGCGTGAAGAACGTAACCCATAAAAGTGCCGCCCAGAAAAACTATCTTAGCGGCATTTCATTGCTAACAGACGTATTCAGAATAGACTGATTAACTTAAGCGAGCTTGGCTTGTAGAGCGGCATCTTTAGCTGCAACAGCTTCAGCAGACTTAGCACGCTCTTCTTTAACGGCCACAGCAAGGGCATCATCGCCAACGGCTAACATTTGCGCGGCAAGATAACCTGCATTTTTAGCGCCTGCGCTACCGATAGCCACCGTTGCTACAGGTACGCCCCCAGGCATCATCACTGTCGATAAAAGTGCATCGTGTCCTTGTAGTGGGCCGCAATCAATTGGTACACCGATAACAGGGCGAGTCGTAATACCCGCGACCGCACCAGCTAGGTGCGCAGCAAGACCTGCTGCACAAATAAAGACTTTACAACCACGCGCTTCTGCATCAGTTACGTAGCTATGCGTAGCTGCAGGCGTTCGGTGAGCCGAAGTCACTTTTGCTTCAAACTTAATTCCGAAAGTGTTAAGCACATCGAGGGTGGCTTGCATTGTAGGCAGATCTGAATCTGACCCCATTAATACTGCAACAAATGGTTGGCTCATGTTAAGTCCTGTAGGGCGGTGCATTATTATATTTGCGCGCATTATAATGACATTAAGCGCATTGAGTAAACAGGCTTCCCCTAAGCCTGCGACGCCGTTATCACTGGGTTTTCAAAAGCTGAAAATCACTTATTAATACATATGTGTAGCAAACAAGCGCATGGTTAATTAACAGCTTAAAAATTGATAACTCCTGGTTAATTCAGCACTAATTTAGTGGTAAAGTAGTTACAAAATTTAGCAGGAAAGAATGCTAGATATTAAGTTCTAAACCTACCCGGCTTTATGTATATAGTATGAGATGAGATTTAGTACGATACTCGACGTTGTCAGCAGTGTATTTTACTTGTATATAGGTAGTGTCGATTTATAAGTGAATTAGAAATGAGAGTGGAAAGTGAGTCATAAAGCTGAATATAAGCACTTTTTAAGCGACATCGACGGCACATCAATGGTGAGATTTACGAATAAGGATATTCATAATGCCCATTAAAGATAGCTTGAAGAAAAAAAAGATAGACTCAGTCGGTCTAAAAACGCATCTCGCGCTTTTAGGAACTCCAATGCTATTACTCCTCATCGGCTGGGGCATTTTCTTTCGTATCAGCCCGACGCCAAACTCTGTCGCTAACTTAGTCTTAGTCGCAATTATCTATTTATTAGGTTACAGCTTAAGTTATTACTTCCATCAAGGTCGATTGAACCGATTATGGGAGCATCTTCAGCAGGTCATTCATGTTAACGATACCACCTTTGCATTGGTCAATATTGCTAATCGTTACCAAGATGAGCGCGCCTTTCTTGATGCGTTACTCAAGAAATCTGTCAGTAGTATTGATGGCGCTGAGATGGGATCGATTATAAAAGTGGATGCCAACACTGGGGAGTTGCACTTTGAGTCCACCGTCGGCATTGATATCAACAAGCTCAGACAAGTTAAATTCAATCTCAGCCAGTCTTTCGAATACCTGCTGACCAAAGGCAAATGTGACCGAGTCGTAGTCATCGATGATATGGCCAATATCAATGCCCATAGCACCCTAAGCACCGCCGAACAACAAGTCTTGCTCACCGCACCTGAGGCACCTATTCGTTCAACCTTATCCAGCCCAATACATATCGACGGTGCTCTCTATGGCATGCTGAATTTAGACAGTGCAAGAATTAACGCTTTTAGTCATTACGACAGAAACTTGGTGGCAATCCTAACTCATGAAGCGGCGAATGCTATTGCGCTTTATCAGAAGACACGTCAAATTAACTTATTAGCCAATTTTGATAGTTTAACTCAACTTTATAACCGTCAACGCTTTGAAGAAGGAGTTAACAACTGGAAGATTAAAGCGCACTTTGGCAGTTATTTGGTCGTGTTAGATCTTGATAATCTAAAAGTAATTAATGACAGTGACGGACACCAGGCAGGCGATAAAGCCCTGTTGTATTTTGCTAGTACGCTAAAAACGCATTGGCATAGTAAACACTTGATTGCTCGCTATGGAGGTGATGAATTTGTTGCCCTATGCCACGGACCGCTAGAGCAGCTTGAAGAAGATCTTAAACAGATCAGGCAAATGCTAGCAGAGCAGCACTTAAGCGACAAACCTGCTTATAAATCTATGCCCGATATTCAGTTCAGTTACGGCATCGCTGACTACCAAGGGGATTTAAATACCAGCTTTAAAGCGGCTGATAGACTGATGTATCAACATAAACGAGGCAAAAAGGCCTCAACTCAGACAAATTATCAATAAAAAGCCCCCGCAAATGCAGAGGCTGTTATGTAAAGTCATTTAGCGATTTATTAGCGTTTATATTAGTGGCACTTGCTTATTGGCGCTTATTTCTTAACGCAAGGCTCGAGAGCTTAGTTGTTACTCTTAGCTCTAGAGCATGATGTTAATTTTAGTTTTAGAGCTTGATGTAAATATTAGTGCTAAAACCTGTTCTCATTTTGTCTGGATAGGTCAGTATCGACTACCCAAAAAACAGTCGCCACAACCAGGATGAATCAAGATCCTCCTGACACTGCCTATATTGGGCTGCATATCGCTTAGAACGCTCATCTACACGGCCAGCAACCTTGATTAACCATGCTTTTTGATTATACGTTTTGCGTTTATAGCCCCCCCAACCTTCATGGTAATTCAAGTACTGGTTACGAGCATCCCACTTGGACACGCCATTGATTTTGTGCGTTTTGTAAATAAACCATCCCATAAAATCCATAGCGTCATCAAAGTTACTTCGACTCGACCAGGAGTTACCAGTTTCCTTAACGTAGTCATCCCAAGTCATGGTTTTTGCCTGCGCATAGCCATAAGCATCACTTGCTCGGCCAATAGGAATAAAGCCTAAAAAATATTCCATCGGTGGAGCAGCATTGTGCTTAAAAGAGCTCTCTTGATACATCATGGCTAAAGGAACATGTATCGGTACTCCCCATTTTTCGCGGGTATCTTTTGCAGCGCTATACCAGGAGCGATTCTCTGTGTAAATCGAACAAAGATTTTCGGGATCTTTTGGAGGAGGAGTCGCGCACCCAGTCAATAGGGTCGCTAAAATAACAGTCGTAAATAACGCGGGCCATTTCATAAAAAAAGATACCAACTGACAGTAATAGCAAAGCCATAGTGTCACACTGATAGCTTAAAGATGCAATTGAGCGTTATGGGAATTGTGTTGTAAATCAGATGAGAGTAGCTCGAACCTACCGCGATTACCTCCCCCTACTGGGCAGGTTGAAGCTCACAGTCATGGGGCTCTTGTTGCCATACTTCCGGTTGCCAAAAACCTTTATCATTACCGCGATAAACTTTGTCGACATTAAACTTGGCACCAATATGATAGCGCTCATTATGTGCCACATTCACCGTAAGCTCTTTAGGGATGCGAGCGCTAAGTTTGACCTTCAAATTCGGTGCATCAATCAACTCAGCAAGAGTAAAGGTGTGTTTACCTACACTTAACCGATAATAAGGTTTAGATATAACAGGCTTTCCATCTAGGTGAGTTACCACGACGCGATAAATATCAGCGTCGTGGTCGGGCTCCATATACGTCGCAACGATACCGCATTGATTGGCGGTATCAGGTTGAGTTGCACAACCCGATACCAGCAATACCAATGCAGTAAAACTTAATATATTTTTGAACCCTTTAGTCACCAAGGTTAAGCCTTAAAATAATCAACTAAAAACTGATCGAAGCTCACACTTGGCTCAGCTTCTAGCTTCGCTTGTTTCTCGAGTGATACAACTGCGTCTTGCTCATAGCGCATTGTCACAGCCTCTGACAGAGGATAGTTTTTGAGTTCTTGATGGTACTGCTCTGCAAGCTGTAACACCCAGTCACTATGATCTATTTGGTCTTGTTTTAGTCCTTTAATAATTTGTCCCGACAAGGTTTCGTCTGGATTATTAACGGCTTTGTGCCACTTAGTCAGCGCAACCTGGTAATCATCTCGGCCGTCATCGTCAAGTAGTGAAGCGATATCACTAAGATCACCAAACAATGATTCAAGCCAATGACTTAAGCTCAGCGGCTCACCTGAACGGGTTAACATAAGCCCCGGCTTACGCCCCTCAAGCACGACAGCTTGTAGGTTAGCGGCAATTTCCGCCTCTTCACTTGCATCAGATGCCGCTGAAGGTTGCAATAAGCAGTTCAATAAGAAAAGGTCTAAGAAACGGATCTGTGACTTTTCAATACCCACTGAGCTATAAGGGTTAACATCTAATGCTCTGACCTCTATATACTCAACCCCTGCTCGAGCAAGTGATTCTGACGGTTTCTCATTACCTTTCGCAACACGTTTAGCACGTATAGGCGAGTAGAATTCATTTTCAATCTGTAAAATATTGGCGTTAAGCTGACGATACTCGCCATCTACTTTAACGCCAATTTTTGCGAAATTAGCCGAAGGCATATTAATCGCGGATTTCATCCCTTCCAAGTAACAAGCTAAGCTGTTGTAACTAATATTTAAGTTGTCTTGCTCTTGGTTGGTATAACCTAAGTCACTCATCCGTAAAGAGGTGGCATATGGCAAATACAAAGTGCCATTGCCTATGACTTCAAAAGGAAAGTTATTCGTCTTAGGGTCTTGAATAAATGTGCTGCAAAGCGCTGGTGATGCACCAAATAAATACGGTAATACCCAGACTAGGCGACGATAGTTACGAATGAGACCGAAATAAGACTCTGAGATAAAATCCTCTAAGCTTAAAGATTTATCCGATAGCTCATACAGCCTGTCCCAGAGCTGGTCTGAAACAGAAAAATTAAAATGCACGCCTGAAATAATTTGCATCTGAGCGCCATATCGATAGGTCAGCCCTTTACGATATAAACGTTTCATTTGGCCAGTGTTAGAACTACCGTAATCCGCAATGGGGATATCACCCGCATCGCCAAGGTAGCACGGCATACTTACAGGCCACAGTCGTTGGCCATTTAAGTGCCGGACACTATAGGCATGAGTTAAGGTCAAATCTTCGACTAATTCATCGATATCTTCAAAAACAGGAGTAATAAACTCAAGTAGGGATTCGCTATAATCTGTGGTGATCCGCGAATTGGTTAACGCCGAACCTAACGCTTGTGGATGTTTATCCAACGCTAGATGACCCGACTTTTCAATTCTTAACGCTTCACGCTCAATGCCTCGTTGCATTGTTCTTAGCGCTTGACGACTTGCCGTATCCGACAACTTACCTACTAATTCATTGAAAGATTTCAATACATTACTCTCTAGTACGTGACTTTTACCCATATAGCAATTCAGTCAGACCCGCTATAGACAACTTAAATTTCAAGTCGTACCAAATTAGCGTTTAGTTAACTGCCAGCATAATAAACGATGAGATGATGCCATAGATTTAGCACCATCTCTCGGATATATGGACTAATTATGTCTTTTACAACTGTAAAATTTCAATTGGATAACCAAGTGTTGATAATTCAGACTCAATTTGAGCTCGGTCGCCAACAACCAATATCACCATATCGTCTAAATTCAACTGCTCTTTAGCCAGTTGATTGAGTTCATTTAGGCCAATACTGTTAGTGATTGCAGTTTGCTGCTCACTGTAGTTATCGTCCAAATTATAACGCTGAATATTACGCATCAAGCCCGCTTTTTGATATGGCGTTTCATAGTTTAATGCCTTGGACTGTGAGATTGAACTCTTCATAAACTCGAGTTCTTTATCTGTCATCCCTGTTTCCTGAAAAGCATTAATCTCTTTGATAAATTCAATTAGTGCCTTTGTCGTCACATCACTACGCACGCTAGCCGTTGCTTGGTAAAAACCGAGTTCTGGGCCACCTGAGAAATAGCTTCTTGCGCCGTAGGTGTAACCTTTGTCTTCGCGAAGGTTGAGGTTAATTCGGCTATTGAATGCACCGCCCAGTGGGTAGTTCATCAAATACGATTTAAAGAACTCGCCCGTTGCATCATATTTAAGTCCACGCTTACCAATCTTAATCACAGATTGGGCCGCTTCTGGCTTATCTACAATATAGATTTTTCCACCCTCAAACTTGGGTAACGCTGCAAGCTCTGGCAAAGGCGTTGCGACCCCCTTCCAACTAGAAAGCGTAGCAAGTTTTGCTAGCATCTGCGCTTCATTCAAGCTGCCTACTGCCACTATTTGCGCATTACCTGCGGTATATTGCTGCTTATAGAAGGCGTTAACGTCATCTAACGTCATTGCTGAAACAGTGGCAATTGAACCGCCAGAGCTTACACCAAATGGGCTATTTTCGCCGTATAACAAACCGCTAAACGCCGTTGAAGCCAGATAGTTAGGCTCGGTAAGCTCTCGCTGTAAGTGTTGTAACTTTTGCTGCTTCACTCGCTCAAAATCGGCAGCGGTAAAACCGGGGGCAAATAGCTTCTCTTTGACTATGACCATGGTCTTATCAAGATTAACTGCTAATGATGAGATTTTAACTTGGCTTTGATAACCACTTGCACTGAAACTCACATTGCTGCCTAGCATTTCTAACGCTTGAGTGAGCTCCTCAGAGCTGCGCTTCTTGCTCGACTCATTCATCATTGACGCTGTCATGCTAGCAAGACCGGCTTGGTTTACATCTAATAAGCGGTGACCGCCATTAAGATAGATAACGATTTCAACCGTTGGCGTTTCGCTCGTCTGAGTACCAATGACCTGGATTTTATTGGCAAGCTCACCAGTCCAAAGCTCAGGCATTCTCAGTACTGGCGTTGGACCTGCTGCTGGAATAATACTTCTATCAAATGCAGAGGTGAGCTGTGGCTTAATCGCTACGTTTTCAACCGCAACAGAAGCGACCACCTCGGCAGGGGCAACAAAGTTATCTGCTTTAGCAATAAGTTGAGCTTGCCCCTGGGGCACGACGCTCATTACCACCATGGGCTTATCTTTGATGTATTTGTTAAACACACGCATCACATCAGCTTTGGTGACGTTTGCATAACGAGCCAAATCAAAGCCAATCATATCTGGGTTGTCAGAGAAGGTTTCATTAAAGGCTAGACTTGCCACCTTACCTTGTACGCTCTGCAAGCCGAATATCGTCCCCGCTTCAAAGTTAACTTTAACTTTTTCAAGATCATCATCGGTCACTCCGCGCTGTTCAAATTCAGCAATAGAGTCCTGCATCGCTTGCTCGATTTCAGCTAAGTTACCACCACGAGCAGGGTTTGCTAACGCGTACATAGAAAATTGACAAGCTAGCTCTTGGCAAGGATGACTTACACCCGCTTGTACTGCTAATCCATCTTTGACTAAGTTCTTATAAAATAGTGATGTCTTACCGCCACCTAAGATATTTGATAGCAGATCCAGCGCAGCTTCATCTTCATGGCGGGCATAAACGGTTGGCATACCAATACGCAGTAAGGGTAAGTGGACTCTATCTTCCATCGACAAGTAACGCGTCGCATCAAGAGTCACTAACTCTTTCACTGGCGCGTCGACTGCTGGGCCTGCAGGGATCTCACCGAAGTACTTATTCACCCAAGCAAGAGTTTGCAGCTCGTCGAAGTCACCACCAATGGTTAAGGTTGCATTATTAGGGCCATACCAACGCTGGAAGAAATGCTTAACATCTTCTACATCTGCACGATTTAAATCTTCAGGCCAGCCGATCACTGGCCATGAATAGGGGTGACCTTGTGGGTAAAATGCTTGATTGAAACGCTCTCCCATACGACCATATGGGCGATTATCTACTCGTTGGGCGCGTTCATTTTTAACGGTCTCGCGTTGAACTTCAAACTTTTTTTCTGTTAATGCTGGCAAGAAAAAGCCCATGCGATCTGATTCTAACCAGAGCATTTTTTCCAGCTGATTATTCGGTACAGTTTCAAAGTAGTTAGTACGGTCGGTATTGGTGGTGCCATTTAAGGTACCGCCAGACTCAGTCACCATCTTAAAGTGCTGTTCATCCCCAACATTTTCAGAACCTTGGAACATCATATGTTCAAAAAGATGGGCAAAGCCTGAGCGTCCTTCTAATTCACGGCCAGATCCCACATGGTAAGTGACGTCAACATGTACCAAAGGATCTGAGTGATCTTCATGTAAAATTACCGTCAAGCCATTCGCTAATTGGTATTTGCGGTATGGGATCCCAACTTCATCATTACTAAAACCTACCGTTTCAAGTAAGACCACCCCTTCTGGTAGCGGTATTGAATTTTGTTGCTGTCCAGCACATCCCAATAATGCAGCACTTACCGCTGCGGCCAATATCCATTTTTTCAATGACTCTCTCCTTTTCCAACAGGCGTTATTAGCATCTTTTGCCATGCTGTATATTAATGCACCTAGTATTACCCACTACAGATAAAACAACCAGCGGTGTAATTTCAAATAATTAACCTAAAAATATGCCGTTTTTAATAACAATTGAAGCAAAGAATACACTTATTTATCGACAACAACATCAGGAGTAAAATTCCTTATCGAGTGAATTAATGCAATTTTTTTCACAGATGAAATAAAAACACCACCTTGTTGCAATCAAGTTAAAATTTAAAGTTATTAAAACAAACTCTTTTATCACAATATGTTATAACCAAATCGGTTTGTGATACACGCCACACTATCTATAGAATGAGCATCATTGGGTAACTAAATGTAAACCTTGTTAGAGGTTGCCTGCAAACTATTACTGGAGTGAACACCGATTCCCCCGTAAAGTAACTTTAGAAAAATAAAATTTTTGGAATTTCAACAATGTGGCAAGCAATTAAAAGTATCCCTTTTTGGCAGAAAGTATTAGCTGCCTTTATCTTAGGCGCCGGCGTTGGCGTCATTTTTGGTGAGTCTGCAACGGTACTTAAACCGCTGGGCGATCTGTTCATTAGTGCGATTAAGATGTTAGTCGCACCGTTAATATTCTGCGCCATCGTTGTCAGTATCACTTCGCTAGGCTCCCAAGTCAGTTTAAAAAGACTCAGCTTTAAAACCTTAGCCATGTTCATGTTTACTGGCACAATCGCTTCACTGATAGGCTTAACTGTCGGCTCAGTTATCGATATGGGCGGTTCCATGGAGCTGGTAGCGACCGAAGTTCGTGAGCGAAATGTACCTGGATTTGCTCAAGTCGTTTTAGATATGATCCCTGTCAACCCGTTTGCCTCGCTGGCTGAGGGCAAGGTACTGCAGATCATCATATTTGCAGCTTTGATTGGCATTGCGATTAATAAAGTAGGTGAAAAAGCTGAACCATTAAAACGCACTATCGAAGCGGGTGCAGAAGTCATGTTCCAGTTAACCCGTATGGTGTTACAACTTACCCCAATTGGTGTATTTGGTTTAATGGCTTGGGTTGTTGGCGAATACGGTTTATCAACTCTGCTGCCATTAGGTAAGTTTATCGGTGCTATCTACTTAGCCGCATTGATCCATATTATCTTTGTCTACGGTGGTTTAATTAAGTTTGCCGCCAAGTTAAGCCCGATGCAGTTTTTCCGTAAAGCGATACCTGCGCAAATCGTTGCATTTACCACAGCATCAAGTTTTGGCACTTTACCTGCCAGCACGCGCTGCACGGAATCTATGGGCGTTTCTAAGCGCTATGGCTCTTTTGTGCTGCCCTTAGGTGCCACTATGAACATGGATGGCTGTGGGGGAATTTACCCTGCTATTGCCGCTATTTTTATCGCCCAGATTTATGGCATTTCATTAGATATGACTGACTATATGCTTATCGCTGTAACCGCAACGGTCGCGTCTGTCGGCACCGCTGGTGTACCCGGCAGCGCAATGGTTATGCTAACAGTAACGTTAGGCGTTGTCGGTTTGCCACTTGAAGGTATCGCTTTTATTGCTGCAGTCGACCGTATTATCGATATGATCCGCACAGCAACGAACGTCACTGGCGACATGATGACCGCCGTTGTGATTGGTAAATCAGAGGGCCAGCTTGATGAAATGCAGTTCTACGCCCAAGAGAATGCCCCTGTAGAGCAAGCTAGTAACTAGTACTCACTTGTCATTCAATAAAAAGGCCGCAATCGCGGCCTTTTTACTTTATACTTTTCAATATTCTACTAAGAATACAGACTATTTTGGAGCGCTTAGATATGACAAAACTCTTCATTCTTCCGATACTGCTTTCGCTGGCATGGGCACTTTTTCTTAACTATAACGGCGTACCATTAAAGCAAGGAAAGACGGGGTTTCTCTATATCATCGGCATCAGCCTGACCATCATTTTTGCACTGGTATTTTTACTCTGGCTCACTGCGGGTCAAAACCTCAAGTATTAACCCTCTATAACAAGGTTAATATTGATCAGTACAAGAAAGCATTCGACTCAAGTGTTGTTGGCTCATTCAACACGAAAGGAAGATGAAATATAGGCATAGTTCTATAAAACCGTTGGCGTACACAACCATCGGAACTTAAAACTCAGTGCAAAAACATTAGTGCCTAAAAGCGAACCACTGCACGTTAGTGGCTGAAAAATAAGGCATAAAAAAGTCCTACTAAAGAGCAGGACTTTTCGGTTATGTGCTACAAGGCTGTCAGTTCTAAGAACGAGTTAATAATGGGTCAACCCAAAACCCGTTAACCCGTTAACCCAAACTAATGCTCAAGCTAGTACCCAAACAAGTGCTTAAAGCTCAGGCTAGTACTAAAAATAGGTCTTAAACTAGCACTCATAAAATAGTAGTCAAAGCTTGTTAGCCAAGAACCGCCAGTAATACCCCCGCCGCTACCGCACTGCCTAATACACCAGCAACATTCGGCCCCATGGCATGCATCAACAAGAAGTTTTGGTTATTCGACTCTAGGCCAACCTTGTTAACCACTCGCGCAGCCATCGGTACAGCCGAGACTCCGGCAGCGCCCAGTAATGGATTAATTTTACCACCAGAGAGTTTGCTCATCAGTTTTGCCATAAGTACCCCCGTAGCAGTACCAATAGCAAATGCTACTGCACCAAGTACTAAAATACCTAAAGTTTCCATCTGTAAGAACTGTTCTGCTGACAGCTTAGAACCAACTGCAAGACCTAAGAATATGGTCACAATATTAATCAGTTCATTTTGCGCAGTGTTTGATAACCGATCGACAACACCTGATTCACGCATCAAATTACCAAGACAGAACATGCCAACCAATGGGGTTGCTGCAGGCAAGGCTAAGATGGTAAGCCCGAGCACCATCAGCGGAAAGATGATCTTCTCTTTCTTGCTCACTTCACGCAGCTGCTCCATCTTAATTTGACGCTCAGATTCAGTTGTAAGCAAACGCATAATAGGCGGTTGAATTAATGGTACCAGTGCCATATATGAGTATGCGGCAACGGCAATAGCACCAAGCAGATCCGGCGCAAGTTTAGAGGCTAAGAAAATAGCCGTTGGCCCATCTGCCCCACCAATAATGGCAATGGCTGCCGCGTCAGTCATCGAGAACTCAAACCCTGGGATCAAGTTCAGCCCGATAGCCCCTAAAAGGGTCGCAAAAATACCAAACTGAGCCGCTGCGCCAAGTAACAGCATTTTAGGGTTAGCGATAAGTGCACCAAAATCCGTTAACGCCCCGACTCCCATAAAGATAAGCAGAGGGAAGATCCCAGTTTCAATGCCTACGTGATAAGCGAAATAGAGTAGTCCACCTTCATCGGTAAACCCACCGTTGGGAATATTGGCCAGTATTGCGCCAAATCCAATCGGTAGCAGTAGCAAAGGCTCAAACTTCTTTGCAATTGCTAAATATAACAATAGGCAGCCAACACCCATCATCAACAATTGGCCTAAGGTAAAATTAGCAATACCAGACTCAGACCAAAACGCGATTAATCCTTCCATGATGACCCCTACGCCAATGCTAACAGTTGACTACCAACTGTGACTGCATCACCTTCTTTAACCCAAACCTTTGAGATCACCCCATCAGCTTCGGCGCGCACTTCCGTTTCCATCTTCATCGCTTCAAGAATAATCACCACATCGCCCTCTTTGACACTATCACCTGGCGATACATGTACCTTAAAAATATTGCCTGAAAGCGGAGCATTCTGCTCATGCTTAACTGCAGCCATATCAACAATCGCTGGTGCATGGGCAGCCCCATGGTTTGGCGCTGCAAACGGCACAACGTTTTCTGCCGGGGTTATTTGGCTAATGTCGCCACCTTCTGCAACTTCAACAACAAAGCTTTGCCCCTGTACGGTCACCGTATAGGTTTCAGGTCCTTGCTTATTGGCAGCAGCAAGCTCCGCCTTTTTAGCCTCTTCAAGCGCTTTAGCAGCCACGTCAGGCTTAGGTTCAAACGCATCGGGGTTATTGCGATTACTTAAAAACTTAAGGCCTATTTGTGGGAATAAAGCATAAGTAAGTACGTCATCATCAAGCTCTTTAGCAAGCGATATACCATCGGCAGCCGCTTTGTCTTTAAGCTCTATGCGTAATTTATCTAATTCAGACTCAAGTAGGTCTGCTGGTCGACAGGTAATAGCCTCTTTGCCAGCCAATACTCGTCGTTGCAGCTCAGCGTTAACCGGAGCTGGCGTCGCGCCATACTCACCTTTCAACACCCCTTCAGTTTCTTTAGTCATCGACTTATAACGCTCGCCTGTAAGCACGTTAATGACTGACTGTGTACCCACAATTTGTGACGTCGGCGTGACCAAGGGTAAAAAGCCTAAATCTTCACGAACGCGAGGGATCTCTTCTAGAACCAGATCTAACTTATCGCCAGCACCTTGCTCTTTTAGCTGGCTTTCCATATTCGTTAACATGCCACCAGGAACTTGTGCCCGTAAAATTCGTGAGTCGATCCCCTTTAATTCACCTTCAAATGCGGCATACTTTTTACGCACAACTCTAAAGTACGCAGCAATCTCTTCCAGCAAGGCCATTTCATAACCTGTCGCTCTATCTGTTCCTTCAACCATCGCCACTAAGGTTTCTGTTGCGCTATGACCATAGGTTTGGCTCATAGAAGAGATAGCAGTATCGAGCACATCAATACCCGCTTCTATAGCTTTTTGATACGTAGCAGTACTTAGACCTGTGGTTGCATGACAATGCAAAGAGACAATGAGATCGGTCTGCGATTTGATTTGGCTAATCATATCGAAGGCTTCAAAAGGCTTTAATAAACCTGCCATATCTTTAATACAGAGCGAATGACACCCCATATCTTCTATGCGCTTAGCCATATCGACCCAGGTAGTTAAGTTGTGTACCGGGCTTGTGGTATAAGATAGAGTTCCTTGGGCGTGGCCACCGACTTCAACAACAGACTTAACCGCCGTCTCAAGATTACGCACATCATTCATCGCATCGAATACGCGGAAAACATCAACACCATTGGTATAAGCTCTTTCAACAAAGCGATTCACCAAATCATCGGCATAATGACGGTAACCCAGCAGATTCTGTCCTCGTAGTAACATCTGTTGAGGGGTGTTAGGCATTACCTTTTTCAGTTCACGGATCCGCTCCCACGGATCTTCTCCAAGATAACGAATACAGGAGTCAAATGTGGCACCGCCCCATGATTCTAATGACCAAAAGCCGACTTTATCGAGTAAAGGCGCAATGGGTAACATATCTTCGGTACGCAAACGAGTAGCGAGAATAGATTGGTGTGCGTCTCTTAGGACCACATCAGTTAAAGCCAATGGCTTGCTCATACGAATACTCCCTACTTTTATTATACTTTCTTACGATGCTGATGAATTGCTGCAGTGATCACCGCAGTCATTAAAGGACTTACAGCAGCTTGATCCGATTGTTGTTGAGTCGAAGGGCCTTGACTCATATTTTCTTGTGGCAAAGGGCCAAATTTTCGAGCAACCAAATTCATCGCTAAAATGAGCATACTCAAAAAAACAAATACCAGTGTCATGCCTAGAACCATGATCCCCAGTGCGTCATATAACTGTTCAGATATTGAAGCCATCTCTTCCTCTTGTAGACACTTTATTGTGAACAAACGTGGCGATCAGCCAATATAAATTCACTTAACATTCACATGTTATGCAATTCATTCCATTCATTTCAGATACTGCTTAGCAGTCAAATGGCAACCTCAGACAAAAACAATAACCAATATATAACAAGATTGCGACCACTTTGTAAATTGGTCATACCATAAAAATCATCACAAACTCATAGCTACTAACAAATCATCACTATTAAAGCCGATAAATTGAATATCCATCAATATACAAGCTTTCACGGCCATTTCTTTATAATTTAATAGTGCATTTACTGGAAAATGAATTCAGAAAATAGAACAGAGAGGAGCGATAAAAGCCAAATTGCAATTTTATGCAATTTAGCTTTTAGGCTTTATCGCTGAGTGGAGTCACATAGTTAATGGCAATTTACGGAAAACTTAGATGTTTAGCGATTGAGTTTTTGACGATTGCATTGATAGCGATAGATATTATAAATCTGCTTGGTAAATATCATTAATCAGGGTTTTATAGCTATTACATTAAGTTGATTAGCGATGATAAAGGGAGGCTATTGTCGTGGTATCGCCAATGATCCTCAGCAGTATAAAGCGGTGAACATTCAACGGCGTTTAGCGCATCAGAGACTGGTCGTTAATCGCTCACTGGTTCGAGTTTGGTGGCATAGCATTTTCGGTAACAGCACCTGCGCTACTTAGCCTACTGAATCCTTTCAGTAGTGTATTAATGAAATTCGCTGCATCAGATGGAAATGTCTATGTAATCGGGATACAAGACCTTATACCAATCAGTATAAGAAGTTGATCTACTCAGAACGTTTTTTGGCAAACTGATTCAAGGCGAATAACTGAAAGAATGGTTGATCCTTGTGAAGTTGTTCAACGCAGTAGTAGGCAGCCAAAAACGCGCCAGAATGGCGAGTTTTGGCGGCTCTGATACTGTAACTCTTATGGAACAAGAGGGAGCTTAACCTAGTTCAACTATGCTCTTCACTCGTTGTAAACCACATGGTCTTGTATGTTCCCGACATACATAAGACATTTCCTCCATCCCTGGAGGTCAGATGTGGTGAATGTCATTAATGCACGACTATATGGATATAGGAGGTAGAGTAACGCAGGAGCAGTTACCGAGGAGTATTTAATGACCTTGTCTCAGTGCCGCTAAACTCTCGCTGAGCGACCAAATCTTTATACTGATTGGTATTAGTGTTTACGACGTATCGAGCATAATCGAACTAGGTTTATGTTTGTTAGCGCTGCATATGAAGCGTTAAAGCTCATTTTTTAAGGCGGGTTTGGACTTCCTACTTCAGCATTAAATAACTTCGTAAGGAATCCCACTTCATCATCTATTCTCATTGAATTAGTTTGTAAAAACTGGATGAGTAATATGATTGCTATTGTCCCCATTGGAATAATACCAATCTAAGTAAAAACATGATCTAATTGCATTCATCGTATTCTCTTCATTTGTGGTTATGGATAACTTTAAAAATACTGACTTTACAGCTCTAGCTCGTGAGCAAAAATCTATCCAAATGAAGATGCGCCTACTTGCACTGGCTCATTTTCAGGATGGAAAATCTCGAACTCAAATTGCACTATTTTTAAAAGTGAGCAGAACCAGCGTCAATAAGTGGGTACATGCCTATTTAGAAGAAGGGCTAGCGGGGCTGCAAGAAAAACCGCGTACAGGAAGACCTGCATTTCTCAGCACAGAACAGCAAGCTCAACTCGCTGACTA